>CAYNDM010000138.1:0-8053 GCA_964395265.1 uncultured Bacteriovoracaceae bacterium | reverse complement strand
GCTTGGCCGCCCAGCTTGCCTTCGGTACCCACCTCTTTCGCGACGCGGGTCACCTCCGAGGCGAACGAAGAGAGCTGATCCACCATCGTGTTGATGACGTTCTTGATCTGCAGGATCTCGCCCCGCACGTCGACCGTGATCTTCTCCGAAAGGTCGCCGCTAGCGATCGCGGTCGCGACCTTCGAGACGTCGCGCAGCTGAACCGTGAGGTTCGAGGCCATCGCGTTCACGTTATCGGTCAGGTCTTTCCACGTACCCGAAACGCCTTTCACGTCAGCCTGGCCGCCCAGCTTACCTTCGGTACCCACCTCTTTCGCGACGCGGGTCACCTCGGCAGCGAACGAATTGAGCTGGTCCACCATCGTATTGATCGTGTTCTTGAGCTCCAGGATCTCGCCCTTGGCGTCGACCGTGATCTTTTGCGAGAGGTCGCCTCGCGCGACCGCCGTCGTCACCTTCGCGATGTTTCGAACCTGGGAAGTCAAGTTGCCTGCGAGCTGATTGACGTTTTCGGTGAGGTCTTTCCAGACGCCAGAAGCCCCTCGAACCTCCGCTTGACCCCCGAGTTTACCTTCGATGCCCACTTCTTTCGCGACACGGGTCACCTCCGAAGTGAAGAGCGTCAACTGATCGACCATCGAGTTGACGGTCATTCCGATGCGCGAGAACTCCCCTTTGAGCGGGCGTCCGTCGATCTCCATGATCATCTTCTGGGTGAGATCTCCTTTCGCCACCGCCGTGATCACACGTGCGGCCTCGTTCGTCGGCTGCACCAAGTCAGCGATCATCGCATTGATCGCGTTCACGCTCGTCGCCCAGGCGCCGCGCACCGAGCCCAGCACGACACGCTCGCTCATGCGCCCTTCTTGGCCGACCATACGCTGCACGCGGACGAACTCCTCGGTCATCTCCCGATTGAGCTCGATAATATCGTTCAGGACCTCGCCGATCTCCATGATGAGGCCGTCGCCGTGCGTGTCCATCTTCTGGGAAAAATCCCCGGCCCGAACGGATTTGACGAGATGAAGGAGGCAGCGAAGCTGCTCGCGTGCATCGGTCGAGAGGTGCGGCGCAGGCCGGTAAAAGCGAAGCGTACCTGGATCCCGATTCACGAGCTTCCCGGAACGCCGCTCTTTTTTCTGTTTCTGTTGTTTAATGAATTCAGCGCGGGCAACACTTCCCGACGCACTGGCCGAACGCTCGCTTCGATTCAATGATTCTTTCATCGCTTCCTCTCCCGAGCGCAGCGGTGTAACACCGGGAGACCGGCCTTGCTAATCTTTTCTGTTTCTAAATATCTATTTTCATTGCGTTAATTGCATTCTGCAAGAAACCAGGCAAACTGCACGGCCCCAGACCATGCATTTAGGACGATCCTTTGAGCTCAGCCTGCAGGTCACGCAACGCTTGGATATAGCGATGCGTGCGAACCCCGGGGTCCTCGGGGACCTTGGCTTCGCGGATCTCGTCTTGGAGAAGCGGAAGCGCCTTCGCAGCCTGGCCTTGCTCCTTAAAGCTCCGTGCCAGCAGGTGCACCACGCGCAGGCGGTTGTCTCCGTAAGCGTGACGAAGCGCCAACGTGGCTTGCTCCTCGGCCTCACGGTAATTTTTCTGCGCGAACTTCTGATGAGCGAGCTCATAGTAGAAGGTGAACTCATCGGGATAAGCCTTCTGGAGGCGACGGTAGATCCGCTCAGCCTCGTCGAACCTCCCCGCTTTGCGGAGACAGTAAGCATAGTTCTGATTCGAGCCTCGGCTGGCGTCGCTCGAGACGTCCTTGCGATACTCCTCCGCAGCCTGTGCCCAAGCCAAGCGCGCGCTCGCCTCGCCGTCCCTCGCTTCAAGCGCCGAAGCGATCGTGCTGGCCACGTCTCCCCGGGTCCACTCCGTGCCCTTCAGCGAATCCGGCTGCTTCAGAATCCGGCGCGCATCCGCGATCACGCGCGAGTAGGCTGCTTTCGCTTCCTCGGACTTCCCCTGTTCGCTCAGAAGCTTCGCCAGGCTTTCGCCGTGGAGCAGGCTCTCCGGGCGAGCAGGGAACTCCCAGATGGTCTTCTGGTATGCTTCGATCAATTTCAGTTTCCCGGCGGTATCCTGCGCCTGGCCTTGCGCCTCCAGAGCGCCGATCTCGGCCTGGCGGAGCTCCCAGCGGCTCTTCGGCGATTTCGCCAGGTACTTCAGCGCCTCCTCATACTCGCGTCGTTCCAGGTGGATCTTTCCCAAGCGCTCCGCTGCTTCCGCGTCGCCTGACTCCGCCCGGGTCCGTAGCGCTTGTGGGTTCAGGTTCCTCGCGGCCCAGGCCCGCGTGAGCTCCCTCACGAAATCCTGCTTGGTTCGCGAGCCGACGATTCGGCTGATCTCCTCTGCCTCGGAGGACGCGAAAACGATCGTCGGGTAACCACCGACCTTGAATTTCGACTTCAACGGCCACGAAACCGGCATGTCCGCATCCAGCTTGAGCTTCACGAAATCCTTCGCGGCAGCTTTGAACTCCTTCGAGGAAAACACCTTTTCATCGAGCTCGTTGCAGGGTGGGCACCAGATCCCGAAAAAATCGATCAAGATCGGAAGACCTTTTTTTCGTGCCTCGGCGAGCGCGGCTTCGGGCTCGTTCAGATAGAAGCCCTTGAGGTCTTTTTTCGGTAGCGACGCGGAGTGCGGCGAAGCATCTCCACCCTTTTTCAGTGCCGCTGGAGGGGATTTCGCCGGTGGGACATTCACCTTCAGTTCGCTCCCCGTCCAGCTCGCATCGGATTCCTGGCGTTCACAGAACGTCTTGGCGTCATCGCAGACATAAAGCGTGAGCTTCAACTCGCGTGGTTCCGTAGCCGGGAACTCGAATTCCACGGATTGCTCGCTCAGGACAACGGGCTTCGATCGGGCTCCGTCTGAAATCGCCTGATTGGGCGCATCGACATTGAAGTGATGACGGCTGGCCGGGGTCGCGACGATCCTGAGTTTTCCATCCGTCTTTTTCGCTCGGATGTCCGAAGCCGGAGCTTGGGCTCCCAGCACGGGCGAAGTCGCCGATAAGAAAGCTAAAGCCAGAGAAAAAAACCAACCTGAAAGGACGAAGCTCGATTTCATCAGGGATTTATCGCGAGGAGCGCTCAGCTTGTCAAATTTCGAAAGAGGTCCCCCCGCGGCCAACGGCATCCCTTCTCATACTTCGACTCATGCAATTGGGCCGCTTGCCGATAGGTGATTGTGAACAAAACCGCAGAATCGTCAAAATTTTGATATGAAAAAACTTGTTTCCGCCATCATCGTTCTCGCTGCCCTCACCTTCGGCGCCGCTTGCGAGCGCGGCCAGGATCTCAAGCGCCTAGCGCTCGCCGAACAGATCCAGCTCAGGGATTATCCAACTGGAACCGCTCATGTCAGCTTCTGCACCTTGGAGCCCGAATCGATCAGGGCCCTCCGCAAGATCCTCTTCGTCATCGACCGCTCCGGCAGCAACGTCAGCGGGAACGGCCCCTCCCAGCCCGCTTCGGATCCGAGCCGTACGCGGCGATTCCCGCCGATCCTCGATTTCCTCGACATGGCCCCCCAGGACTCGAGCAGCTCCTTCCACTACATTTCGTTTCAAGACAGCGGCGTATCCAGGTCAGAGCCCGCTGGCCCCGGACGGTTCACTTCTGATCTCATCGCCTTTCGAAGCATCATCGCGAGCGAGATGAAGTCCTCCTCCGACTACGGCGCCACTCCTTATCGCGCGGCACTGAACGAGGTCATCAGCCTGATCAGCGCCGATATCCAGGAAGCGAAAAAGAACGGGACGGGCGAGACTTCGAGTTACATCGTCTTTTTCATCAGCGACGGGTACCCCACCGACACGGATGCCGCCCAGGCCGTCGCCCAGATTCAGGGCGGGCTGATGCCGTTGGCAGCGGCCAACTCGGACATCGTCGACTTCATTCAGCTCCATACCGGGTTTTACTACGGCGGGAAGAGCGGAAGCGGCGAAGCCGCCTCGGTCCTGAGGCAGATGGCTGCGGCAGGGAACGGCGATTTCATCGAATTCACGCAGAACGAGAAAATCGACTTCTCGAAGTTCAATATCCCGGATCGCAAGATCGCGGTGAGCTTCCAGGACATCTTCGTCTCGAACGCGAGTACCATCTGGGAAGATGGCGTGCTCCAAAGGGACTCCGATCTGGACGGGATCTCAGACGAGACGGAGCGGAGGCTCGGCTCCGACGAGTTCGCGGCGGACTCGGATCGCAATGGGCTTTCGGACGGTGTCGAGCTCGCCACGTACGGCTCGCCTTGCGGAGACCCGGGCTGCCGACCCGATGCGGTCGACACCCGCAAACTCGCGACCTGCGAACGCTTCAAGATCCCGTCGACCGACGGCTGGACGATGCGGGACTCGGATCGGGACGGACTGAACGACTGCGAAGAGCACGCGCTGGGAAGCCGGTACGAAAAGAAAACCGACTTCGACTCCAACAAGGACTGGATCCCCGACTGGCTGGCTTTCAGAAGCCGCACGGGCCTTCTGCCCTCGGCGGGCAACACGGCGATCCTCGACCAGGACCAGGATGGCTACATCAACTACAACGAGGTGAAGCATAATACGCCGGCCGACTATCCCAACCACAAGCTCACCGCGCTGAGGCCTTATCAGTACAAGACCCTCAACATCAGCAAAGTCGGCTCGAGGACCTGCTACGACATGCGGGTGGAGGACATCGCCCTGATCGGATCAGAGAACGTGATCCGCGTCCATCTGCTCGAGAACACCGTGGTCTCGCGAGACCTGAGATTTATGCGTGTGGCCGAGAAGATGTTGGAGCATACTGACTCGGTCAGCTTCGCGCCCGAGGATTGCAGGTTAATCCCCGCTCCACCCCAATTCCCGAACCGGATGGATCACGATTGGAGAAATCAGGCAGGATCCTTCTCGGGATCATCGAATTCAAGGAAGCCAAACGGCTGCGCTCGCTTCTCGAGGAACGCGGGGTTTCCCTTGAGCTGGTCAGCAATCCGAGCACCTGTTCGACTGGCGGATGCGCTCTCACGGTCGAGGCGTACGTCCTGGAGCCCGACGTTCCCCAAGTCCGCGAGCTCCTGCAGGAAGAGCGGATTCGCATGCACGACGGCCTTGAATACGATCCAAGCCTGTCCGATGAAGTGTACGATCCTTCGAAGCCCACGGCCCGTTGCCCGGCATGCGCCACCGAGTTCTCGACCGAACAGAAGGCCTGCCCGGAATGCGGCCTGGTCTTTTCAAGCTGAAGCACTCGAGCTGAAGAGCCTTTTCGATTCCCCTAGAGATCCTCGAAACGGATCACCTTCGCGACGCGAGGTCTTTCAACGGCCTTTTTGTCCGCCTCTTTTGCGGGAGCGATCGCGGGGACAGGAAGGCTCGTCTTGAGCTTTTGGTAATGCCGAAAGAATGGGTTTTCTTTTCCGAGCAGCTCTTCTACTTTTCTCTCGGCATCCGCAACCTTCATCGCGAAAGCCGCGGACCACAGGTCCTCGAAGAGCACTTTCGCGCTCCCGACGGCGAGCGAAGGGAACGCGCCTTCGTCGACTTCGCCGTAAGCCACGATCAAAAGTCGAGACCAAAGCTCCTGAAGGCTTTTCTCGTAGAGGCGCTCGTTGGCCTTGCCTTTGAGATCCGCGAGGCGTTTCAGCTGTTTGGTCGAAAGCGGGGACTCCGCCTCCAGGAGCCCGAGCAGTTTGCGCGACGTCTCGCTCAAGCTTTCGCGAGTCTCGCCCCAGGGATTCAGGGCCCTGAGCATCACGGTGAAGAGCTCTCGCGAAAAATACGTGGCTCGGCCCCGATACCACTTCGTGTAGATCACTTTGCGCGAGCTGGTGAGCTCGCCTCGAAGATGCCACAGGTCAGACACCCGGTTATCGCCTGACTCATCCCACTCCCAACGCATCGGAGAGCGAGGAAAAAACACGGACCAGAGCGAAGCCGGCTCCTTGCGGTTATCCATCGGAAAAACCAACAATACTCCTGCCCGATCGATCGCCGAGATGGCCGTCTTGCGATTCATGGCCCCTAACTTACCTCCGAACGACGCCTTCTGAAAGGCGCCGCGTCCGGACTAACTAGCTTTTTTTCTTCTTTTCGAGGGCCGCTTTCAGCTGATCGCCCAGCGTCCCGAACGAGCCGCCGGTCTTCGATCCGGCGAAGCTCTTCCAATCCTCGCTGCCCGGATCCCGAGGAATGCCTAGCGAGATCCTCCGCTCTTCGCGACGGACCTCAGCGACCTGAACCGTCGCCGTGTCCCCGACCTTCAGCTTTTCATACGGGAATTCCGGATGCTCCTGCGCCCTCGACTTGGGCAGAAGTCCCGTGATGCCTTCGTCGAGCTTCACGAAGATCCCGTAGGGTTCCCGCCGCTCGACGAGCCCACTGATCACTGTGCCGACCGGGAATTTCTGAGGCACCAGGTCCCAAGGCTCGGCACCAGCCTGCTTCACCGAAAGAGAGATCCGAATACGCCCGCCCGCATCCTCGATCTTGAGGATCTTGCAGCTGATCTCCTGCCCCACCTGCAGGACCTCCTTCGGATCGCCCACTCGAGACCAGCTCAACTCCGAGATATGAGCGAGGCCGTCGATGCCGGGCGCAAGCTCAATGAAGGCTCCGAATTTCTCCAACCGGCTCACCCTCCCTCGAACCACGTCGCCTACCTTGTGCTCGTCACTGAAGGATCCAGCATTGAGCTCGCGCTCTTCTTCCAGGAGTCTGCGGCGCGATACGACGATGTTCCGCCCGCCTTCCGAGAACTGGGTAATGCGGAAATCGAAGCGCTGCCCGACGTACTCCTCGGGAGTCTCGACGCGCTTGGCGTCGATCTGGCTGATCGGACAAAACGCCAGCTGGCCTTTGACCGATACCCGAAAGCCCCCTTTGCAGACTTCGACGACACGTCCCTCCACGGGCAGCATCAGATCAAACGCATCCTCGAGATCTTCGGCCAGGTTTTTAGCCGTAGGCTTTGGAGAGAGAAAAACTTCAGAACCTTTGACGTGAGTCACGAAGAGATCGAGGCGATCGCCCACTTTGTAGGGGAACTCCCCTTTCTCATTGACCAGGTCGCGCCTGAGCACGATCCCATCGCTCGTAGCGCCGGTCGCCACGAATACCTCGTCCTTGCCGATCACCAGGATCTCGGCCTGAAGCTTGTCTCCGGCCGCGTAGCGCTTGGCTTTCTTCCTGAAGGAATCCTCCAGCAACCGCGCGAATTCATCGGACTGACCTTTGCCTTCTTCTTCGAAATCGTCGACCATCATTCACTCCTTCAGCGATGACGCAAAACGGCAGATGCGGATTCAAAACTCCTCGAACCTGACCTAAAACCGTTGACCTCTCTTAACTCAGGTGGGAGAAAGTGCCACATCACAGCTTTCGAAAACCATAAAAAACGGAGGAGATAGGAAATGCTCGTTGGAAGAAAGGCTCCCAACTTCAAAGCCACCGCCACTTTTGGCAAGGACTTCAAGCCGGTTCAGCTTTCGGATTACCAGGGCAAGTACGTCGTCCTTTTTTTCTACCCCCTGGACTTCACTTTCGTCTGCCCCACCGAGCTGGTGGCATTCCAGGATAAACTCAAGGACTTCAAGGAGCGCGGCGTGGAAGTGCTCGGCTGCAGCATCGACAGCCAGTTCTCCCACAAGGCCTGGCTCGAAACCCCTCGCGAAAAAGGCGGGATCCAAGGGGTCGAGTACGGCTTGATCGCCGACGTGGGCGGCAAGATCGCCCGTTCCTACGGCGTCCTGGCCGGCGAAGACCCGAACGAAGATGCCAGCTACACCCCGCCTCAGGTCGCTTATCGCGCCACCTTCCTGATCGACAAGAAGGGCATCATCCGCGCGCAGGTCGTCACGGATGAACCCGTCGGTCGCAGCATCGACGATACGCTCCGCATGGTCGATGCTCTTCAGTTCTTCGAACAGCACGGCGATGTCTGCCCCGCGAACTGGAGCAAGGGCCAGAAAGGTCTGAAGAAGACTCCTGAAGCGCTCGGCCAGTATCTGACCCATAAATAATCCCGGTTCAGCTCGATTCGATCGATCTGGTTCTGGA
>CAYNDM010000137.1:3788-8071 GCA_964395265.1 uncultured Bacteriovoracaceae bacterium | reverse complement strand
CTTTGGGAGCTGTTGACGGGCCAGAAGCTCTTCACTCTCATGGGGAGAAACGATATCGAGGTCATGGGGCTGATCAAGAACAGCGCCCAGCACGTCAAGCCGCCGTCCGCCTTCAATCCGAACGTTCCTGAAGAACTCGACGAGATCGTGCTCAAAGCGCTCGCCAATCGGTGTGAGGACCGCTTCCAGAGCGCGTCCGAGTTCCAGAAGGCGCTCAGGACTCTTCTGGTTGCTCACATGCCCGGCTATTCCTACTCGGACGTGGCCGCGTCGGTCAGGGAAGCGTTTCGAGAAGAGCAGATGGAAGAGCGCATGTTCATCCAGACCCTGAACGAGAACGCGCAGCACTTCCTGACCTCCGTGGAGTCCACGCGCGCTACGATCGAGGTGCCTGCGATGCCTCAGGTTCCCAAATTCTCGGGAATGAGGTCAAGCTCCAACCCGAATCTTCCCGTCTATCCGGGAGGGGCCGATGCGCCTCCGACGGGAGCCATGGCCGGAACATCCACCTCGGTGACCGTGCCGGTGGAGAGAAGCGGTTTCTATATCAAGCTCACTCCCGGCAGAATGCTGGCGATCGCCCTGTATATCGCCACGATCGTTTTTCTGAGGTTGGACCGCGAGTACTTTTTTCTGGAGCGGTTCGCGAGCCCTGTTCGCTCGGTTCGCATGGCCAGCGTCGATGCGGCCATGGGAGGCGAGCTGGAGGGATTGAATCTGACCGAAAACCAGATCGCGCTGCTGAGGGAATCGCATTACTTGAGCCGGGCCCGTGCGATCCGGGCCAAGAAAGCGGTGGCTCGCTCGGTGTACCTCAAAGTCAATCTCGCGGCGGGAAGTGATCGCCCAGCGGCCATGTTCCTGAACGAGATGCCGATCGATTTGACGAATCCTCTGGTCAGGGTGCCTCTTGACCAGCCGCTCTCTCTTCGGATCGAGACCGCCGACTCGCGCAGCTTCGAGAAGATCATGAAAATCAGCTCGGCCGAGGTCAAAGGTCCCAATCAGCTCTATTCGGTGGATATCGCGATCCCGAAGGCGCAGAGACAGCCTGCTGCAGGCAAGGTCAGGTAGAAGGGATTTCTCGCTTGCGAGGGCTCTAGGCGTGTTGCTCTGGGCTCCGTGCGTTGGGCATGCAGCTCGTGTCTTTGGGCGCGTGGCCCGTGTCTTTGAGATCGGGCTCTAGGTGCCGATTCTAGGCGCTGCCCGGCCTAGGTCGTCGCATTCGACGATGTGACGTAGACTCGGATCTCTTTCAGCCGGCCCTTCCTGAACTCAGAAGCGACTCAAGCCGTGCCCGGCGTTCGCTAGCCGTTCAATCGTCCCGTTGAAGCAGGTCCAAGGGTTTTCGCGCGAAGTTCTTTCTCGTGGCGGCTTCAGCCACGATCACGCTTGCGACCGTGACCAGCGCGGTCGAGAGCATCGGCAAGAGCAACGAGAACTTACCCGCGCCGTCGAAGAGCACCTTTCCGATCAGGACGCTGACCCCCAGGCTCGTGACCGCGCCGAGGGAGGACGCGGCAAGCCCGATCAATCCGAACTCGAGGCGCATTCCTGCCTGAATCCTCCTGAGAGGCGCCCCCAGGACTTTCATCAGGCTGGTTTCGCGCTTGCGGGTGGATGCCTGGTGGTTAGCTATCGAGAAGAGCACGACCAGGCCCGCTAGCAAGGAGAGCAGGGCCATCCAGCGGATCGCCCAGGACATCTGGCGAAACACTCCCATGAGCTTGCTGACGAGCTCCTCGACATCGAGGATCGAGATGTTCGGAAAGCGCTCCACCAGCTCGTTCTGGAGTCGCGCCTTGCTCTGGTCATCCAGCCGTGGGATCGCCGCCAGAAAAGTCTTGGGAGCGTCCTCGAGCGTTCCGGGTTGAAACACGATGAAGAAGTTGGGCTGGAAGCTGGTCCACCTGACCTTCCTTAGATTGATCACCCGCCCGGGGACCTGGATTCCCTGGACATCGAAGATCAGGACATCCCCTAGGCCAACCCCGAGACGATCGGCGAAACGGGTTTCGAGGGAGATCTCGGCGGGAACGCCTTCTTGGTATTCATAGCGCCCGCTGAAAGGCTTTCCGTCGACGATGGATTCGGAGTCCGCGAGCTGTTCTCGGTAGGTCAGGTTGTACCCGCGGTTGCGAGTGCGCTGCTCCTGCTGCTGCTCGCGCGTGCTCAGGGAGCGCTCCTCGACAGTCCTTTCGAATGCGACGCCATTGACGGTGAGCAAGCGCGCCCTGACCAGCGGGGAGAGATACGAGAGGCTCAGGCTCCTCTCTTTCAGAGCGTTGCGAAGAGGGTCGACCTGATCGTCCTGGATATCGAATAGAAAGAGGGAAGGAACGTTCGTTCCCTGCGGCTCCTCGATTTCCGCCTGAATCGTGTTCTGGATCTGCGGGATCAGGTTGATCAGAAGAGTCCCCAGGCTGATCGCGAGAAAGCAGGAAAGGGTGCTGAATCTCGCGCGATACAGGTTCCGAAGCGTCAATCGGAGATCGAGGCTCCCTCTTTTCGAAACACGCTCGATGAGCTGCATTCCCAGGAATCCCGCTCCCATCAATAGCAGGGCCGAGCCCACGAATAGCCCGAAGAACAGGCTTCCGACTTTGAAGGAGTTGGACTGCCAGATCGCGAGGGCCCAATAGACCACGATCGCGGGCAGGGCAGCCGGAATCTGGGAGAAGAATCCCTTGGCGTCAGATGCGATGGTCTCGTACGGGTTCTCCTGAAAGAGCGCCTGAGGTTTGAGGTCCTTGAGCCTGGACAGAAGCGGCAGGCAGATCAAGACGCTCCCCAGGGTACCGACGGCCAGAACGATGGCCACGCTCCTGAGGCTGATCGCCGGGCTCATTTCGAATGAAAGCGATTCTCCGACAATCGCTCCCGCGACGGCGAGCAGGGGAGCGCTCACCGCCAAGGACGCCAGAGCGGCCATGGCTCCTAGGACCGAGAGCTGGAGCAGGAAGAGGTTGCGTGCCTTGCTTCGAGTCAGCCCAAGGCTCATCAGAATCGCCAGCTCGGTCATCCTTCGCGCGAGAAAGCTCCTGAATAGATAGGCCGCGCCCAAACCTGCCAGGAACAAGGCGGCCAGCGAGACCAGGCCGAGGTAGTCATTGAGATAGCCCATGACCCGGCCGATCTGCTCGCTCGCGTTACGATGGCTGGTAACTGTGACCGCCGGGTCCTCGAGTCCCTCGTTGAGTGCCTGGATCACCGCCTGGAGATCCGACCCTTCGGGAAGACGGAAGAGCTTGCGATAAGTGGCCGTGCTTTCGGCCGCGACAAGTCCCGTCGCCTCCAGGCGCGAAAGTCCGATGTACACCCGGGGCGCAAGCGAAACGCCTCTCCACGCGCTCGCGGTATCGTTTTCGACTCGGGCGCTGATCTTGAACTTTCTGCTTCCGAGCTTGATCTTGTCGCCGATCTCCAGCTTCATTTGGAGCGCAAGCGAGGGATCGACCCAGACCTGATCCGAGGATTCGATGTCCCGCTGGGAATCGCACCGGATGATCTCTCCGCTGGAGAGCGCCACCTCTCCGTAGAACGGATAGGTCTCGTCCACGGCGCGAATCTCGACCAGGCGCGACCCCGACTTCGCAAGGGCCATCGAATAGAGCTCGATCACCCGGCCTTCGCGAGTGCCCGGAGGCAGCGCGCTCCGGATGGTCTCGAGCTCGCCGTCCTTGAGTTCCCTCCTCGCCGAGACGCTCAGGTCGGCAGAAAGGAAATAGCGGGAGCGCTCATCGAGGCTTCGCTCGAGCGAGCTCTTGAACGCGTCGAGCGCCGCGAAGCCCAGAAGGCCGAGCGCGAGGTTCAGCACGAAAAACGCGCTGAACCGGCGGTTGTTGGCGATCTCCTTGATGGAGAGTCGAAGAAGCGTGCCCATCTTATTCCGCCCGAAGGACGCCGTTCTCGAGCACGAGCCGGCGCGAACATTCTCTGGCCAGGTCTTCGTCATGGGTGACCAGGATCATCGCTCTTCCGGAGGTCCTGACCTGCTCGAAAAGCAGGTTCATGACCGATCGGCCGGTATTGCTGTCGAGATTGCCGCTGGGTTCGTCAGCCAGGAGCAGCCCGGGAGAGCTCACGAAGGCTCTTGCGATGGCGACTCTCTGTTTTTCTCCTCCGCTCAGCTGATGAGGAAAGTGCCTGGTTCGAGCGCCCAAGCCGACTTGCTCCAAGGCGGCTTTCGCTCGCGCTTCGGAGTCCTCGATGCCGAGCAGATCCAAGGGCAGCGCTACGTTCTCGATCGCGGTCAGGTGGGACATTAGATGGAACTGCTGGAA
>CAYNDM010000137.1:0-3778 GCA_964395265.1 uncultured Bacteriovoracaceae bacterium | reverse complement strand
TGCTACGGCAGCTCGCCGGGCGCGCCGATGCTCGCGGTGTGCATCCCGTACGACCAGAAGGCCCAGCAGCCCGGCAACGGCAACATGGTGGCGATCCCGGCGGGCTCGCGGGAGAAAGTCGACCAGCTCTACGCGAAAGCGCGCGAGCTCGGCTTCTTCCATCGGAACCAGGTCCTTGCCCATGAGCAGGATCTGGCCCGCGTTGGGGTGATCGAGTCCGGCCAGGAGCGAAAGCAGCGTCGATTTCCCGCTCCCGGACTTTCCGACGATCGCCACCGTCTCGCCGACGTCGACCGAGAGCGAAATCCCTTGGAGAACGTCGATTCGGACGCCTGCCTGCTGAAAGTGCTTTTTGAGGTTCTTGGCTTCAAGGATCATAGGATGGGAATGAGATGTTTGAGCACGTGATCGGCGATCTTCTCATGGCCTTTTTCGTTGGGATGGATCCCGTCGGGCTGATTGAGGGACGGGACGCCGCCCACTCCCTCGAGCAGAAACGGGATGAACGCCACCTTCTCCTCCCTGGCTAGCTCGGTGAAAACGCGCTCGAAGGCGGCCGTGTACTGGGCTCCGTAGTTCGGGGGCATTTTCATTCCCGCCAGAACCACGCGAATCCCGTTCTTTTTGGCCAATTGAATCACGGCCGCGAGGTTTTTCTTGATCTCATCGGGCTTCAGCCCCCTGAGGCCGTCGTTCGCTCCAAGGGCGAGGATCATGATATCGGGCTTCTCCCTTAGATGCCATCTGAGCCTGGCGAGACCGCTCGCGCTGGTCGATCCTCCGATCCCGGCATTGATGATCTGAACGTTCTTGCCGCGCTCGCGAAGCTTTTTTTCGAGGAGCGAGGGAAAAGACTCTTCCTGGGCGACTCCGTATCCCTCGGTCAGCGAATCGCCCAACATGAGAATGCGGGCGGGAGCTTGCGACCGTTCGGCTTTTTGAGGGGCGCTTGAAGGCCCAGGCGCCGTTTCGTTCGAGGCCTGAGCGATAGGGGCGATGAGAAGGGCGGTGATCGCCCAGAGCGGGATCGTGGATCGAGGCACGTAGAGATCCTAGCACAACCTTGGGAGGAGGAGCTATCCTTGGATCAGCCCTGCAATAAGATCGGCCCCGTCATTTGATCGGGCAGCCTCGGCCCTCGCAGTCGTGCTCGAGCAGCTCGTAGGTTTTTTCGAGATGAGAGAGATCGATGGGCTTTACGCGCGCGGTTTGCCGCTCATACTCCTCGCGGGAGACGGCCTCGAGCGGCGGTTGCTTGAAGCCGTGATCCGAGTGGCAGAGAAAGCTCAACGTCTTGATCGAGCCCAGGTTGTCGCGAAGCCATTCTTTCAGCATCGGGATCTCGTCTCGCCGGTAATAGACGGTCACCGACACGGCTTGGTCCGCCCAGTGCCGCTGCGCGAATTTCACCACTTCGAGCTGCCGCAGGGTATCCCATCCGTCATCCGCCAGAGGAGCGCCTTCTGGAGCCGAAAGATAGAAGTCAGCGACCTGTGTCGTGAAATCAGGCATCCCGTCGAACCGAATGACCGGCTCTACCGTATGTCCCGCCGACCGGAGGAGCGGGAGAATCGGGTCATCGGAGGAGAATCTCACGCGACGGATGTAGTAGCGGGAGAAAGCAGGATGGATCCCGGCAAGGCAATCTCCCAGCAGGCTCAGCGTGCCGCTCGGTTTGATGACAGTCGTGCGGATGCTCTCATTGATGCCGAGCTCCTTGGAGTATCTGGCGTTTTCATCCTGGATGGCGGCATAAACGCGGTCCAGGATCTCGGCCTTGAAGAGCGGGCTTTGCAGGCAGCCGGTGATGCCCGTTCCGATTCTCCTGTACTTCTCGACCGCGCGAGCGGTTTCCTCCGTAGAGTAGCGCTCGCAGGTGACGCGTTTTCCCCAGCGATGCATGAGTCTGGCCGCTTCGACGAACTCTTCCTCGTCGCGAAGATGGGGCAGGAAGATTTCCTGAAGATTGCACGGTTCGGCATGAGTCAAGGTGGCTTCGGCGCACGGATTGACCCCGATGGCGTCGTCCGGCTTAAGCTCTCCCATGCGTCCGAAGCGTCTGATCGTTGCCCGATTGACGATGCCGAAAGGCTCCCCGTGCTCGTAAGTTTCCCAGAACGCTTGTCCAAGCTCCTCCGGTTTCTCGACGACAACCGAAAGATTCGCCATCGCCCTCTGCGTGGGAATGGGGCCCAGGTCCCAACGTTTGGCGCGCAGGTATTCTTCGTCGTCGGCATCGCCCAGAATGAGAAGCGCCGAGCGCCGCACGTTTCCCGACACCACCATCTCGCCGATGATGCATATGAGATCCATGAGATGAATCCCGCGCGGCTGGATGCCTTGTATGGCGTCGAGGGCCCGGGAGAGCTTCTCCACGCAGGCCACCAGTGGCTCAGGCCCTCCGGCCGCGCCGCCGAAGCCGCGAATGGGAGAGCCTTTCGGGCGGACGAGGTGAGTGGAATAGCTGAAGGATTTGCCCGTGACGAAATAAGACTCGAGCACGCGGCGATTGAGCTCGCACCACCCTTCGCGCGAGTCGGGGACGGCGAAGCTTCGAGCGTCTCCGGGGCGATGCTCGATCCGGACCCCGCGTTTGACCTTTGGGAGCTTTGATACGAATCGCTTCTCGATCGAGATCCCGACACCGCCGCCCAGCATCAGCATGTCCTGAGCCAGGACCAGGCTCTGCCAATCGTCGCCTTGAACGAACCAGCAGTTGTTGAGGGCGGCCCCGCCCAGTCTCGAATGAGCGGGAGATCCCGAGAACCAGAGTCCTCGGCCTGCCGGCATGGCTTTGCGATTCAGGAGAAAGTGCTCGAGCTTCGCGCGCTCCTCTTCGGAGACCGGGTGTTGGCGGATGTTTCCCGAGATGACTCTTCGGACCGTATCCGGCCAGTCCTCGGCCTTGCCGCTATCGGCGCGCGAGTAGGTTCGCCGATAGACGATCTTGGCGAGATTGGACCAGCTTTCGCTCATTAGCTTTGTTTAGGCCCGAAATGCCTGTTCGACCGCTTGCCTGATCTTGGGATGAAGGTCCGGCAGATTTCGAATGAAACTCAGCAGCCGGTTTCGTTGCGTCGGGCCTTGAATCCTCCTGTCCGACATCCTAGCAAATTCGGCAGGACGGTTGCGAGCCCAAGAAAATTTCATGTCCAGAATCTCGAGCTCCCCGCTGATCGCTTCGAGATGGTCATTCTTCATCAGAAGCTCGAGGGTATTGGTGGAGCCATCCGAGTAGATGGTCGTATGGGTCGGTCCCGCTACCAGGCTTGAGAAAGAGTGGAACGGGGCGAGCCTTGCGGCGATCAACTCGGCCTTGAAAAGCTCGCGGATAATGTGTCGGGCCTGGAATGGTGGATCCAGAAACTCCACGGACGCGTATCCTTGGCCGACATTCACCACGCGGCTGCGGATCGTGAACTTGCTCTGTCCCAATTGGAGAACGCAGTTGAGCAGGTGTCCCTGCAAAGTCGAGACGTCCCAGTCCTCGGTGATGTACTGGGCTCCCAACTCGGCGATCATGCTGACTGCGAATTGATGCGGGCTGAGATCGGGATAACTGATATAGACCGGTAAGTCGGTCGAGCGGATATCCACGCGCGTCGCCTTGCGTTTACAAATTCTCCATTCGCCTTTGGAAAGGTAAGAATTGTAACGCCCGTCCAGGACCAATCGATCCTGATCGCGTTTTTTGGTGGATCCAGCCAAATCGGGCCTCCTGTCGAAGGTTATAGTTAATAAAAATTAACATAATTTATATAAATTAAAAGTTAAGAAT
>CAYNDM010000136.1:0-8134 GCA_964395265.1 uncultured Bacteriovoracaceae bacterium | reverse complement strand
GTCGGCTTTGCTTTTTCCGTGGACGACGGGGTCGGCATCATGCGACATAATCTGCCCTATGGCATCTCCAAGGATTCGCAAGCAGGCCAAACGATCCGCTGCCAAGGCAAAAGGCGGCGCGCTGTCCAACCTCCGCCCGGACGGGGCCAGGATGATCCGCGAAGCCAAGCTCGAGAGATTTCCCAACCGGACCCGGCACCGTCGCTACACTGTGGAGTTCACCTGTCCTGAATTCACCTGCGTCTGCCCCGCCTCCGGTTTTCCTGACTTCGCCACGCTTGAAATCAAGTACGTCCCCGATCAGTGGTGCGTGGAGCTGAAGAGCCTGAAGCTCTACATCAACCGGTACCGGGACCAAGGCATCTTTCATGAAGACGTGGTGAATGTCGTCCTGGACGATCTCATTCGGCTGCTGGACCCCTGGTGGATCGAAGTCGTGGGAGATTTCAACGTCCGGGGCAACATCAAGACGATCGTCCGCGCCGAGCACAGCAAAGAAGCCTAGCGCACGCGCCAGCCGCAATCAGAGAGGCTGATCGCATGTCGCGCTCCCGAGGCGCCACGCTCCCAAGAGATCGCGCGCCTGAAGCGCCGTGTTCCTAGAGAGAGACGCTGCCGCCTCCGACCAGGATCGGCTGCACGCGGTACTGCGTCGCATTCGGATAGTAATGAATTCCGATATGGAACCCGGGCCAGTGGTGGCTAACTCCAAAGCCCAGGATCTCGTACGTCGAATCGAAGCTCACCCCCGCGGAGAGCACGTTTCCAATGCGGTCCTTCTTGGGATTGTACGCCCAGGAGATATCGGACTGGAACATCAGCCCGCGCGCGTAGCCCGAGGTCTTGACGTCTGAGGCGTTCAGCTTCACCTCGGTGAGATTCAGATTTCCACCGACGAAAAGGGCGAATAAGGGAAAGAGCTCGAAGGCGGCGATCAATCCCGGCTGCCACGAGCTGACCCGGAGGTCCGGGTTGGTCGCGTCGATGGTTTGAAGGTTGTAGGATTCCCATCCGAACGTGGCGGCCATGGCGAAGGCCTCATGGTCCACCAGCGAAGCCTTGGCGTTGGCGTTATAGAAACCATAGATATCGCGAAGCAAATGCGTCCCCACCTGCAGGAAATCCGTGATCCCGAACGCCAAATGGGTGCCGTAAACCAGAGTGCCCGCCGAAAGCGTGAACGGGCTCGGCAACAAGTGCGTGTAACCGAAAAGAGGGTTCTCGTGATCGGCGGCCTTGCCGGGAACCGCGCCCAAAGCCGCTTCGATGACGAACAGGATGCCGACGGCTGCTGCGAAATATTTCCGACCCACACACTCCCCCTTTTCATCCACTATTTTTTCACGTAAGCATGAAAGACTCAAATGCAAGCGAACAACTTACGAAATATCTGCATCATCGCGCACGTCGACCACGGTAAAACCACCCTCGTGGATTTCCTACTGAGACAGGCCGGAACTTTTCAATCCCACCAAAAGGTCGACGAACGAGTCATGGACTCGATGGACCTGGAACGCGAGCGGGGAATCACGATTCTCGCCAAGAATACCTCGGTTCTCGTGGGGGACACCAAGATCAATATCGTGGATACCCCCGGTCACGCCGACTTCGGCGGCGAGGTCGAACGGATCATGGGTATGGCGGACGGAGCGCTCCTTCTGGTGGACGCGGCCGAAGGCCCCCTTCCTCAGACCCGTTTCGTCCTGAGAAAGGCGCTGTCCCAGGGCCTGAAGGTGATTCTCGTCATCAATAAAGTGGATCGCCCCGACGCCAGGATCGATGAAGTGGTCAACCATGCCTTCGACCTGTTCATCGAGCTAGGCGCCAATGAGGAACAGGCGGACTTCCCGATCCTTTACGCTTGCGCCCGCCAGGGGTGGTGCACGGAGAACGCCGAGGAGATCCCGTTGCACCTTTCAGGAGAGAAGAACGGGTCGCTGGAGCCGCTCTTCGACGCGATTCTCAAGCACGTTCCGCCACCCAAGGTGAAAGAGGACGGAGAGTTCCGGATGCTGGTCTCGAATCTCTCCTACTCGGACTACGTGGGCCGCCTTTCGGTGGGCAAGATCCTTTCTGGAAGCGTTCGCAAGAGCCAGCGAATCGTCCGGCATGGCGTGGACGCCCAGAACCAGGCGCGGATCGAGCCCTTCACGATCACCCAGCTTTACACCTTCGAAGGCCTCAAGCAGGTGGAAGTGAACGAGCTTGGCGCGGGCGACATCGGTGTGATCGCCGGCAGCGAGGCCGCCGAGATCGGCGATACGCTGGCCGCAAGCCCCGAGATTTCTCCGCTCGAGCGGATCGTCGTCGAGAAACCCACGCTCAGCATGATCTTCTCGGTCAATACCTCGCCACTAGCGGGAAAAGAGGGCAAGGCGATCCAGTCCCGTCAGCTGCGCGAGCGCCTGCTTCGCGAAGCGCGGCAGAACGTCGCTATCCGGGTCGAAGAAACCGCCCAGCCTGACCAGTTCAGGGTCCTCGGTCGCGGCGAGCTCCAATTCGCGATCCTCATCGAGCAGATGCGCCGAGAAGGATCAGAGATCATGGTGGGCAAACCCACGGTTCTGTACCAGACGTACGAAAACGGCCAGCGCCTCGAGCCGATGGAGCGCGCCGTCCTGGACCTTCCAGAGCAGTTCACTGGGGACGTGACCCGGATGTTCCAGGAGCGCAAAGGCGTGCTCACCAAATACGAAGGCGGCTCCGGACACGGCAGCAACCGGGTGCGCCTTGAATTCGATATTCCCACTCGCGGGCTGCTCGGGATGCGCTCGCGCTACCTGACCGCCACTCGCGGCGAGGGGCTGTTCAGCACCCAGCTCCTGGCATACGGCCCTCACAAGGGGGATCTGCCTCATCGAACCAGCGGATCGTTGGTCTCGGACCGCTCGGGCGAAACCGTGGAGTACGGCTTGCTGGGGCTCGAGGATCGCGGCGTGCTCTTCGTCGGTCCGGGCGTACCCGTCTACGAAGGCATGATCATCGGCCAGCACAACAAGGACAACGATCTCAACGTCAATCCTTGCCGCGAAAAGAAGTTGACCAATATACGGGCCGCGAGCGCCGAGTTCCTGGTGACCTTGGCTGGCATTCGCAAGATGTCGCTCGAGCAATGCATCGAGTGGATCGACGAAGACGAATGGATCGAGATCACTCCCGAGTCGATACGTCTTCGCAAAAAGGTCTTGGCCGGCAACCTCCGCAGCGTCAAACGCGAGGAGAGAATCCAATAACGATTCAGGCAAGCTCATCAACTTTCCTTCAACATCGACAAAAATCTCTGTAAATATCCGTTTATTCGCGTCTTTTCTAAAGAAGCCCTTCGCGCTTCCGATAGGAATATTGGCTGTCCTGACCGCTCTCCGGACAGAGGATTTCAACTTTGAGGTGTGCATGACGAAAGGTGAGCCCGATCGAACCAAACCCAAGCGAGTCCTGATCGCCGAAGACGATTTCTATTTCAGATCGATCCTAAAAGGCTGTGTCGAAGAAGCTGGCTACGTGGTCGCCGAGGCCGAAGACGGCAACCAGGCCCAGGCCAGGCTGATGATGGAAGACTTCGACACGGTCGTGTCCGATATCAAAATGCCCGGAATGACCGGCCTCGACCTCCTCAAATGGCTTCGCACCGAAAAGACCACGCCCATGATCCTGATGACCGGCTTCAACGAGCTGATCGAAACCCAGGACGCGTTCGCCGCGGGGGCCTCTTTTTTCCTGGCCAAGCCCTTCAAAAAGGAAGTCCTGCTCGAAGCTCTGGCTGGTTGCCTGCAAAGTCCCGAGGAGGAAGCTCAGGACGATGAGGAGGAGAAAGACTCCCTTTACTGCAAGATCTCGATCGACGACTTCATCTCGGGAAGCGACATTCGATACGACATTTACATCCGCCTGTCGGAATCCAGATACGTGAAGATCGCTCACTCGGGTCAGGACATCAGCGTCGAGCGGATCCGCAGGTACAAAGAAAAGGACATCCAGTACCTCTACGTCACCAAAGAGGACTTCAGGAGGTACCTGGGCTTCAACGCGACCCTGACCAAGCTCGCCTCGAAGTCCTCGCGGATCAGCAAGGAAAAGAAACTCAATCTCGTCAGGCACACGAGCGAGACCCTGGTCGAGCACTTCTACAACGACCAGTTGGACGCGGCGACCTTCACTCACGCGAAAACCATCGTCGAAACCTCGACTGCGCTGCTTGCCGACAGCAACGACGTGTTCAGCCTGATGATTTATCTCGCTCAACACTCCAACCGCCTTTATGCCCATTGCGTTGGAGTGAGCTTCTACAGCGCCTTGATCGGGAGATTCATGGGCTGGAAGTCGCCTCTCACGCTGACAAAGCTGTCCATGGGAGGCCTCATGCATGACATCGGAAAAAAGGAGATCCCGGAGAAGATCCTGAACGCGCCACGCAGGGATCTAGATGCCGCTCAGATCGCGCTTTTGGAAAGCCACACCCGGCGCGGCGTCGAGATCCTCGAGGGGATCCCTGATATCCCGGCGGATGTTCTCCAAGTCGTGGCCCAGCATCACGAGAACGCGATCGGGATGGGCTACCCTCTTGGCCTCAAACAGAACAAGATCCATCCCCTCGCCCGTGTCGTGGCCCTGGCAAACGAGTTCTGCAACCTGATCATTCCTCACCATGAGACCGAAAAGCTGGACCCCAAGAAGGCGCTCGAGCGCCTGATGACTTACCATGCCGAGGAGTTCGACGTGACCTGCCTCTCCGCGCTTCTTCAGGCCTTTCGGCTCGATCCTCAGCCGGAGTTCTTCGATTCGATTCGAAAGCGTCAAAGAGCAGCTTGAGTGCCGCTGCTCGCGGATCAGCTGACGTTTCTTCCGCCTTTGTAGAGGCCACGCAAGAAGGCCGTGACGTTCAAGCCAAGATGCTGGACGTAGTATCCACCTTCTTGCACCACCACGGTAGGAACTCCGAGATGCCCCAGCCTTTCGCCCAGCTCCTCGTAGTCGGCCGTCTCCAATCGGAACGCGCCGATCGGATCCGCTTTATAAGTATCGAAGCCCGCCGAGACGACGAGAAACGCCGGCGAGAACGCCCGAAGCGCGGGCAGCGCCTTTGTCTCGATGACATGAAGGTACTCACGCCCGTCGCAGCCCCTGGGCAGGGGCAGGTTCAGGTTGAAGCCCTGTCCGGGCCCCGCGCCGCTCTCAGCCGCATACCCGCTGAAATAAGGGTAGAACTCCTTGGGGTCCGCATGGAGCGAAACGAAGAGCACCTTGGAGTCGCGGTAGAAGATCTCCTGGGTCCCGTTTCCGTGATGAAAGTCGATGTCGACGATGGCGACCTTGCCTTTCGGTCGCAAGCTCTTCGCCGCCAGAGCGGCGTTGTTCAGGTAGCAGTACCCACCGAATTGCTCCCGGGAGGCATGATGGCCGGGGGGCCGGCACAAGCCGTACGCCAGTCTCGAATCCCCGCGGCCCACAAGTCGGGCCGCTTCGAAAGCGCACGCCGCGCTCCAGACCGCGGCATCCCAAGTGCTCGCGCTCAGCGGAGTGCCCGAGTCGAGACAGAAAGCTCCGGTTTGATTCAGCTGACTCGGATCGGCACGCGCCCCGCGCCGCCGATGGAACACGAACGGATACAGGGACTCATCGGCCTTCAGATCGCGAGCAGCCGTCTGGTAGAGCTCCAGCAGCTCCGGCGCATGCGTCCGGGCGATCCACGAGAGCGGCAGGCGCTCGGGAGCGCGCACGGTGAAAAGCGTATCCTCGTTCGTGAGGCACCTGAAAATGGCCTCGATTCGCGAGGGTGTCTCAGGATGACGGATCCGTTCGCCCCCCGCCCATTCGTACGGAGGGCGATGATCGAGCTGCCGTGAGTGAAAAAATACGGGGATGTCTTTAGAGGTTAGCCTCGGCACACGACGTTCTGAGCCTGGGGCCCTTTTGGGCCGTCATAGAGATCGAACTCAACCTCTTGGCCTTCGTTGAGGGTCCGATGCCCGTCGGACTGAATCGCCGTGTAGTGAACAAAAACATCGTCGCCACCGTCACGCATGATAAACCCGAATCCTTTGGCATCATTGAACCACTTTACCTTACCAACAGCCATGAGGTCCCATCCTCCTGAGGTCAAAACGGCTTACTACCGCAGTTTTCATCCTTGAGACTCAGGGCGTTCTTGCCCTGAGCGCCCTGAACATCCGCTCAGGGGCCTTCTCTCATTGCTGATTGTGACGAAAGTTCAAGATAGTGTCAAAAAAGATGGCGTCAAATTTCCGAACCCCCGGAACCGCCGATCCAATCAGCTCAGTTCACGCCTCTCGAATTCTGAGAGGAGGCAGCGAAGTCGAAAATAATCTCGTCCGGGGCGGCATATCCCAAGACCTTCCGCACTTCACGCTCTTGCGCGACCCGATTCTTCTCCAGCCGCTCACGGTCCTTTTCGAACCGCTGGATCTCGGCCTCGATCTCTTCGACTTCCCTCTGCTTGTCGTCCAGAAGGGCGTGAAGCCGCACGGCCTGAATGACACCGGGGTACCCGAGCGCCCCCGAGAGAAAAAGCGCCCAGACGCCGAAGACGGCGAGCCAAACCCTCCCGATCACGGAAACTTTGGCTCGCCTCATCATCTATTTACGGTACCTTTCGAAAATCGTGCGACCCGCGAAGCGAGCTGCGCTTCCGAGCTGCTCCTCGATACGGATCAACTGGTTGTACTTGGCGATCCGATCGGTACGAGACGCCGAACCGGTCTTGATTTGACCGCAATCCGTGCCCACCGCGAGATCGGCGATGAACGTATCCTCGGTCTCTCCGCTGCGGTGAGAGGAGATCGAGCCATATTGGGCCTGAGCCGCCATTTTCATGGTTTCGAGCGTCTCGGTCACGGTGCCGATCTGATTGAGTTTGATCAGGATGGCATTGGCCACCTTGTTCTCGATCCCTTTCTTCAGGAACTCCGGGTTCGTCACGAACAAATCGTCTCCCACGAGTTGGCAACGGCCGCCGAGCAATTGCGTGATCCGGGACCAACCCTCCCAGTCGTGCTCGGACAGTCCATCTTCGATGGAGATAATAGGATAACTCTCAACCCACTGGGCATAAAGGCCCGCGAGCTCCTGGGAGGAAAGTTTTTTACCCTCGAAGCGGTAGCTGCCGGGCTCTCCTTCGGTGAACTCGCTTGCCGCGCAATCCAGCGCCAGAAAAACGTCGCGCCCAGCCTTGTAGCCCGCGTCCGAGATCGCCTGCATGATAGCGAGAATCGCCTGCTCATGAGGAGTTTCGCCCGAGAACACCGGCGCGAATCCGCCTTCGTCGCCCACGCCGGTCGCGAGTCCCTTGTCGTGGAGAATCTTCTTCAGCCGATGGAAAATCTCGGCCCCCGCGCGAAGGGCCTCGGAGAAACGGTCGAAACCGGCAGGCACGATCATGAACTCCTGGATGTTGAGGCCGTTATCCGCGTGCTTGCCGCCATTGAGGATGTTCATCAGTGGGACCGGCAGCGTCGTTCCCTTGGTCCCGATCGTGTCGGCGATATGCTTGTAGAGCGGCACACCTTCGGCCATGGCCGACGCGCGGGCAAAAGCCATGCTCACGCCCAGAATCGCGTTTGCCCCGAGATTGGACTTATTGGGCGTGCCATCCAGGTCGCGAAGCGCATCATCCAGGAGAGTTTGCCTGGCGAATTCGCGATTGAGGATCGCTGGAGCGATCTTCTCGCGCACATTGGCCACGGCCTTGAGAACGCCTTTGCCCCCGAATCGCTTCTTGTCTCCATCGCGGAGCTCGAGCGCTTCGCCCTCGCCCGTCGAGGCACCGGACGGAACCATCGCCCTGCCCACGACCGTCTCGCCAGAATATTTCGGATGAGCGAGCGCGACTTCGACCTCGACCGTTGGAAATCCACGGGAATCGAGGATTTCACGTGCCACCACCTGCATGATTTTCTTAGCCATCGTCATAGTGTGCGGAAGCTTTCATCGCGGGGATTCCGAAGCAATATCTTTGAGGCGTCTCGAGTCTTTACGCCACGCACTATCGCCATGCACCATAGCAACGCGCCCCATTTTCGCACAGCCGCTTGGACCGCTTGAGCCGCTTCTCGATCGAATCGACTTCCCTAAAACGCATCAAGGCCCTGCCTGAACGCTGGGTCCAGACAGGGCCTTG
>CAYNDM010000135.1:2166-8137 GCA_964395265.1 uncultured Bacteriovoracaceae bacterium | reverse complement strand
GTGCTCGGCGCTGAACTGGCCGGAAAACCACTGGGTCGAGTTGATCCGCGCGCTGATCAAGGACGGCCATCGCGTGCTGGTGACCTTCGGGCCGACCGAGGGGCAGCTCAGGGATCGCATCGAGAGGGAGCTGGGCGCGCACGCGTCGAAGGCGGTGTTCTACGGTGGCGCGGAAAGCGGACCGATCGGTCACCTCGCGGCGCTGCTGAGTCAGATGGATGTGGCCGTGGCGCCGAGCACGGGTCCTCTGCACCTGGCTGTCGCGCTCGAGCGGAGGGTGGTGACCTTCTACCCTCCGATTCGGGTTCAAAGCGCTCTTCGGTGGGGGCCCTATTTGGCTGATGAGTCGCGCGCCAGCATCCTCGTGCCGGAAGTCTATTGCGGAGAGGATTTTTCGTGTAAGGGTAATCTTTGTAACTATTATCCGTGCATGAAGAAAATGTCCGTGACGCAAGCGCTCGAAGAGGTCCGTTTTCAGCTGAGTCGAGCGGAAAGAGCAGACGAGAGCGACTGAGAGCATGGCTTCGATTTCAACCGTGAAGAGAAAAACCAAGAGCAGGATCCGAACAGTCAGTCCCTCGCAGTGGGACCGACTGCGACTGGAGACGATTCTCCGTGGATTCCGGAAAAAAAAGATCCTGGTCGTGGGTGACGTCGGGGTCGATCGTTACACTCACGGCCTGGTGGAGAGGATTTCTCCCGAAGCTCCGGTTCCCATTGTTTTTGTCGAGAAGGAGAGCCTGAAGCTGGGGCTCGCGGCGAACGTCGCGGACAATATCCAGGCCCTGCAAGGAGAGGCGCTTCTCACGGGCGTTGTCGGGACGGATCGCACCGCGGACGATTTCAGGCGCTTGCTCCGCGCGGTCCGGGTCAAGCCTGCGCACCTCATCGAGGACCAGGGCCGGCGCACCGTGCTCAAGGAGCGAATCGTCAGCGACGGGCAGCAGCTCTTGCGAGTTGATTACGAGAATCTCAAGCCAGTCGATGGCAAGATCGAAAGCAAGCTTCTGAAGGTGATCCGCCGTCTGATCGGCGGAGTGGATGCGGTGATTCTCCAGGATTATGCCAAAGGCTTGATCGGCAAGGCGCTTGCCGCCGAGGTCTTCGCGATCGCGCGGAAGGCCGGCAAGCTCGTCGCGGTGGATCCGCATTCCAAGACTCCGTTGGAGACCTATCGCGGCGCTAGCATTCTCACGCCCAATACCAAAGAGGCCGAGGCATTGACTGGCGTCAGAATCGCCGATGACGAAAGCCTCCTGCAGGCGGGCCGAAAGATTCTGAAGATCACGCAGGCCAGGAACGTGGTGATCACGCGTGGAAGGGAGGGGATGGCCGTGTTCTCTTCTGAGAATTCATCGGTATTCATCATCCCGACCTATGCGCGCGAAGTTTACGATGTCTCCGGGGCCGGAGACACGGTGATTTCCGTTTTGACGCTGGCTCTGTCCGCGGGCGCGTCCGTCGAAGAAGCCGTCATCCTGGGCAATCTTGCGGCCGGGGTCGAGGTCGGCAAGAGCGGAACCGCCACGGTGAGTCTCGATGAGATCCGAATGGCGATGGATTTTTTTCAATCCCTCATTCACGGGGAAATCAGCCCTCTCATGCCGATGCATGTGGAATAGATTGCATTGCGTCAATTGCTGAAAAGAATTTCTACCGCTCAATCCCCCGGATCTGTGCTAGGCAAGGACTCGTCGTAGGAAATTGGAACAATCCAAAACTGGGGGATACTCATGAGAATCCATGCTCTGGTTTTAGGTGCTCTCGCTTTGAGCTCCTCTCTATCTGTTTTGCCCGCTGTCGCGGACGATAGCTGGCATCACCGCGTGATGAGAAGCGACGAGGGTGTTCAGATCTCTATCGACTACCAGATCCGGCAATCTTCCCAGACCGGGTGCCTTCAGTGCCAGATTCCGATTCTCGCCGCTCCGCTTTGGATCAATGTCAAAGGCCACGACCTGGACGAACAGGATCAGGTCAGAGTGGTGCTGATCAATCAGTATTACAATCCCTACTCAGCCGGTGGTCCGATCCGCGAGGGAGAGTACATCCAGGACATGGTCTTCGCCGAGCCGGGGCGATTCACGGCTCAGCTTCAGGACCTGGCCATCTTTTCGTCGGGTTTTCAGGGAGCTTGGTACTTTGAACAAGAAGTAGCGGTCGTGATCAACGGAAGCTGGCTCACGGATTCGGCCAGCGGATCGCATAATTTCAAAATATCTCTGTACTAACCGGGGTCACGCTAGGGCCAGCGCTCCGTTGGCTCGCTTAGGCGAGGGCTCTGTTTGCGCGAATGCCTCATCGAGCGAAGACTGCCCGCGAGCGAAGACCTCATTTTGGGTGAATACCTCCTAGATTTTAGTAGTTGACTAAGTATATCAACAAAAACCTCCGAGTTTTATCGTGACGCTATGGGTCATTATCGATATATAGGGGCCATGCCATGCTCCTGGATTCGATCGCTGTCGCTGCTGTTTCTGTCTTTGCTCGTTTTTGATGGAAGTGCCTTCGGGGAGGCCACCTCTCAGCTCGGAATCCAGCGCGCGAATTTCAGTGCTGGAAACCAGCATCTCGTCATCGAGGCTTTTGACGATGACCTGGTTCACTTCGAGTATTCCGTAGGCAACAGTCCCCCGCAGAATCAGGCGATCTGGATCTCGCCGATGGTGGCGAAGCTTGACTATCCGGGGCCGTCGTCGTTCCGGCGCCATCCGGACGGTGTCGAGACTGGTGAGCTCAAGGTCCAGGTGGAACGAGATTCCATCTGCGTCAGCGTCTTCGACAAGAAACGGAATCAGCACCTGAACCGAATCTGCCCGATGAACCTGCATCGTCCGTGGAAAGGGTTGAGCGTGGACTCGCCATCCACCCGCAATGTTTACGGCCTGGGGCAGTACTTCACCAATCCGGGAACCGCCGATGGCGATTGGATGGGAAGGGTCTGGGACCCGACCGCTGATTCGCACGGCCATAAGCTGCGCCCGTTCAGCGGGGGCGCGAATACCTACGCGCTTTTTCCCATTGCCTACGCGTTGGGCGAAGGCAAGCAGTCCTACGCGATTTTCGTCGATCAGGTCTACAAGCAGATGTGGTCGCTCAACCAGAGTCCGTGGAAAGTGGAAATGTTCGGCGATCAAATCCGCTGGTTCATCCTTTCGGGCGAGGACCTGGCTGACTTGAGGCGGGATTATATGGAACTCACGGGGCGCCCTCCCGTGCCCCCGAAGAGCTCGTTCGGCCTTTGGGTCTCGGAGTTTGGTTACGAGAATTTCGGGGAGATCTACGACGATCTCCTATCGCTTGAGAGGAACCATTTCCCGGTTGACGGATTCGCGCTCGATATTCAATGGTTCGGCGGCCGGTTTTACAGCCGTGGGGACGACGTCAGGGACAGTCGCTTTGGAACGCTTCGCTTCGATGAGGCGAGCTTTCCCGGTTTCGAGCGCGAGATCCGCCACCTTCGTAGGGACCGCGGAGTGCGCCTCATGGCCATCGAAGAGTCTTACGTCTCGAAGTACCTCGATGAGCATTGGCAGCTGGAAAGGCGGGGGTTTCTTGCGCGCGAGTGTCCATACGGAGCCCCGATCTACCTAGACGCCAATCCCTGGTGGGGAGTCGGCGGAATGATCGATTGGACCAATGGCTCCGCCGGGGATTTCTGGCACGATTACAAGAGGCAGTACCTGGTGAACCTGGGGATCCATCATCATTGGACGGATCTTGGGGAGCCCGAGATGTACAGCGACCGAGCGTGCTACAACGGATTTCCTGAGCTGGGCAAGCACGGCCACGCTGATATTCATAACATCTACAATCTCCGCTGGGCCGAAAGCATCCAGCGTGGCTACCAACGCAACCAGGTCCGGGATCGGCCTTTCGTGATGACCCGCGCCGGGACCTCGGGCATCCAGCGCACGGGCGCAGCGATGTGGTCCGGCGACATCGGAGCGAATATGGGAGCGCTGACGGCGCATCTGAATGCGCAGATGCACATGTCCTTTTCGGGAGTGGACTATTACGGGAGCGATATCGGCGGGTTCCATCGCCGTCCCGATACCCTCGATGGGGATGCAAACGCGCTTTTTACCCAGTGGTTCGCGAATTCCGCGATGTTCGATTTCCCCGTCAGGAGTCACACCTGGAACTTGGCCAACAATCTCGAGACGGCGCCCTCGAAGATCGGGGACATGCGGAGCAATCTCGCGAACA
The DNA here is from genome assembly GCA_964395265.1 of uncultured Bacteriovoracaceae bacterium. Classification (GTDB taxonomy): domain Bacteria; phylum Bdellovibrionota; class UBA1018; order UBA1018; family UBA1018; genus CAYNDM01. Next base: position 3,928 of record CAYNDM010000135.1, on the reverse strand, counting down.
TCCGCTTGAGGTACGAGCTCTTTCCTTATTACTACTCGCTCGCCCACCAGGCTTCGCGAGCGGGCGATCCGGTGATCCCGCCCCTGGTCTACTGGTACCCCGAGGACCGGAACGTGAGGACTCTGGGGAACATCAAGATGATCGGCCGCGATCTACTGGCGGCTGTGGTCGCTTCGTACGGACAGACCGGGCGGAAGGTCTACTTGCCCCGGGGCAAATGGGCGGAGTTCCACTCGAATCGCTGGATCGAGAGCGGAGGCGAGGAGCACGGGCCTTTCGATGTGTACGTGAATGGGGTTTTCCGTTTGCCGTTGTTCGCGCGTGCGGGAGCGATCATACCGATGCAGTGGGTGGACGAGCAGACCGGGAATATCTCGGGCTTCCGTCGGGACGGAACGAAGCGACACGACCTTCGAGTCCGGGTTTTCAGCTCGGAAGCAGAAACTCAGTTCACGCTCATCGAGGACGACGGCGAGAGCCAGGACTACGCTCGGGGGCAGGTCGCCGAAACCCGAATCTCCCAGAAGCGTGAAGGACAGAGGGCCTGGGTCGTCGTGGATGGGACCCAGGGGCAATATCTTGGTGCGTCAAATCAACGGAATCTGCAGATCGAGTGGGTGGTCGACGGGGAAGTCGGAACCTCCGTCCAGTTCAACGGCCGAGTTCTGCCCCAGTGTTCGGAGGCCTTTGGCCCGGGTAGCCCACGGGATTGCTGGAAAAACACGGGAGAAAACCTGATTCATGTTTCGGTCGGCCCGCAGCCAGTGACCGAAACGAAGCGCTTCGAAATCGAGCTGCGCCGGGAGTGAGAATTCTTTGCCGCTGCGTATAATATTTTGTTCTTGTTCAGTTTTTTAGCCGTATGGTAGCCCATTCAGCGAACCGCTATTGTTCACTGGATGTGGGGCCATGGAACACGACAAGCTCGTCCATATAGGTGTCGCCATGATTGCGTTCGCCGCGTCAGCCGGCGCTTTCGCAGATGGCGTTTACCCAGATCGCGTGATCTGGCGAGGCGATGTCGCGACCATCCAGGTGGAACAGTCCCAGAACGGGAGTCGTACCTATCGCCTTCGTTCCATGGCTCGAATGCGTGACGGCATTCCCGCCAACAAGGAGCGCCGCTTCTCTGAAGCTCCCGGGCAGATGGTGCTTCGGAGCGGGAATGCGATGTTTGACGGGCTCTTCGCGATGGCGATCGAAGAGGCGCGTGAGGCCCGACCTCTCGACGACAAGATCCATGATCCTAGCTTCAACTGGGGGAGGGGCGTGGATTGCGCCTGCTTCGAGACAGGCGAAAAATGGCGTTACGTTTGGACGCGGGATACGGCCTATGCCGTGGAGCTCGGCTTGGGCATCACCCATCCCCAGATTTCCAAGAATTCATTGCTTTTCAAACTCTCCGACAAGCGCGGCATCAGCCATCCCGCGCTGAACAGAGGCCCTGAGATCGTTCAGGATACCGGGTCTGGAGGGAGTTGGCCCGTGAGCACGGATCGTGTGGCCTGGGCTCAGGGGGCTTGGGAGGTGCTGCAGTATCTGACCGGCTCGGATGCCGAACGCTTCAGGGACCAGGCTTTCGAGGCGATCAGCAACACGATTGAAACGGATCGGATCTCCATTTTCGATTCGAACGACGGCCTGTATCGGGGAGAGCAGTCCTTTCTGGATTGGCGCGAGCAGAGTTATCCGCAGTGGACCCGCGATGACACGATCCACATCGCCATGTCTAAGGCGCTTTCGACGAATCTCAATCATTACC
>CAYNDM010000135.1:480-2156 GCA_964395265.1 uncultured Bacteriovoracaceae bacterium | reverse complement strand
CGGAGGAGCTCGCCCGCGCGATCAACCGCGAGTTCTGGCTACCCGAAGAAGGACTCTACTCGAGCATCAAGTCTACCGAGCTCAGTCCCGTGATCCTGAAGAAGTTCGATCTTCTCGGGCAGGCTTTGGCGATCCTGACCGGAGTCGCCGATGAAAGACAGGCTGCCTCCATCGTGGAGCGCTACCCTCATAGCCAGGCCGGCGCTCCCGTGGTTTGGCCCCAGCTGCCTGCCGTGCCGATCTACCATAATCGCGGAATCTGGCCGTTCGTATCGGCCTATATGGTTCGAGCCGCTCGGATGGTCAGGAATCCCCGGGCCTTCGACCACAATCTGGAGACCCTGGTCCGGGGTGCCGCTCTCAATCTCTCCAATATGGAGAACTTCGAGTTCATCACGCAGGCTGCAGAGTTCTTCGACGGGGAATTGTCCGGCCCGGTATTGAACTCCCGTCGCCAGATCTGGTCGGTTGGGGGCTATCTTTCGATGGTCCTGAAAGGCGTACTCGGACTGGAGACGGGGAGACAAGGGGTCCGCTTTCAACCCTTCCTCTCCTCGCATCTGAGAAACGACTATTTCGGGCGCTCCGAGAGGATTTCGCTGAGCGGCTACTCCTACCGGGGCAAGCGAATCGATCTCGATTTGATTCTTCCGGCGCGAGAGAGCCAAAGCGCCGAATCGTGTTACGCGGCTTCTCGCGTGCTATTGAACGCCAATGAGGTCGGCGACCGGTTCATTCGGGACCATGAGCTCCGTGAGCGAAACCAGCTCCGCATCCACTTGGGCGCGGTCCCCTGTGGCTCCCGCGGGCTGAATGTCTTGAGCGTGTCCCATCCGCACGGAATGAGTCGCCAGGATTACGAGAAAGTCTTCGCGCCTCTTGAGCCGAGCCTGATCTCCCTTCGGGAGGTGAAGGGCAAGTTACGCCTCGAGTATCATCCCAATCGGGAGCGCAACGTGGCTTTCAATATTTACCGAAACGGCAAGAAAGTCGCCTCTCGGGTGAGCGAGTTGTCCTGGGTGGATCCAGAGCCGGTCGCGGGACGAGCGGGGCCTTCCTGCTATGTCGTCGAGTCCGAGTTCGTGAGCTCGTCGAATACCTCCCATCACACGCGTCCTCTCTGCCACTGGCCGAATGGCTCGATCGTCGAATTGAGCGCTGGGAGCTGGGATCTCAGGAGCCGGGATGGTGCCAGCGTCGAGAACAAGCATGGATTCGTGCATTTCAACGACTGGGGACATCCTCACCAGCAGCTGGAGTCGATCGTTTTCACCCCTTGGGTCAGCGGTCCCCACTTCGTGGAGCTCCTCTATGGCAACGGGTTCGGAGCCATCAATACGGGGGTGACCGCGGCCGTCAAGTGGGTCGAAGTCATCGACCTCGAGATCCAGGCCCCGGCTGCGGGGGGAATCGTCGTGATGCCTCATCTGGGGCGCTGGGAGCCCTGGGGTTCAAGCAGCGTTTACCGCTTCGAGTTGAGGGCGGGCAGGCGCTATCAACTCGTGATCCGCGATTTCATGAATATGTCCTACCTGGAGCACTTCAAGCTCTATACGGGCTCGATCGTGGAGCTTTCTAATCCGGTCAATCGAGCCAATATCCAAAAGGTCAAATTGTTGAGAGGCTTCTAAGTCAATCAGAGAGGTCTAGGCCTGCACCTAGAATCGAAACTGAGA
>CAYNDM010000135.1:0-470 GCA_964395265.1 uncultured Bacteriovoracaceae bacterium | reverse complement strand
ATGCGAGAATTCTAGCCGCCTCAAGGCGCATCGATCTAGGCCCGAGATCTCGAGTGGTGCCATCACGGAACTCCGAATCCGAAGTCAGCTTGGCACCGGTTTCAAGTCGGATTCGGGAGCGGCGACTCGAGATTTCGGCCCAAGTTCAGGGAATGTCAACAAGTTCCCAAGTGCACGCTGCGCCCGGTATGACGGCACCCTCCTTGCTCTACCGCAAAACGAATCGCATTTGATCCGGAGGCCGAAAAAGCCATCGGACAAATTTTCCAAGAAAGGGTCCAGCAAATGAAAAAGTTAACGTTGATGTTGGCCGCATCGCTCATGGCGACCTCGGCATTCGCGCAAAGCGCTGATGATATTTCTCTCGGGGAGCCTGTCATGGGCGGTAATGGCTGTCCCCAAGGTACGGCATCGGCAGTTCTCTCTCCTGATGCTCAGTCCCTCAGTATTCTCTTTGACCAGTATATCGT
>CAYNDM010000134.1:0-8149 GCA_964395265.1 uncultured Bacteriovoracaceae bacterium | reverse complement strand
GCCGAAGAGATCGATCGCGCTTACGCCCACGTATCGGCCGTCGAATCCGATCTGCATCTCGACCTCGTGCTGTCCTTCGAGCTTGATGGCGGTCGCGCGCGAAGTGGCGTCGAGCAGGGGACGACCCACTTCGTCCACCGGAGCATCGAAAATGGCGTTCATCAGCAGCTCGTCCACCGCGTTGGCGATCACGCTAGCCATGCGGGTTTGGAATTTGGCGGCGATCAGGTAGTTCTTCACGGCCTCGACCGCCTTTTGCTTCTCGGTCGATATCTGGAATTTGACACTCTGGATTTTGACGCCATCACCCAATAAACGGCTCAGGCCGAAGGCGCGATCGACTTGGGTCGCTCTCAATACCCGGCCATAGTGCGCTCCCGCCTGAACGGGATCCTTGTAGTTGCGAATGATGAAATGCCCGAAGAGCGGGCTTTGAATCAGGTAGGGTACCTTTTCGAGCTCTTCGGAGCTGATGAAATGGATCGCATTGGCGTTGATCTTGTCCGAGAACAGCCCAATGGTCTCCTGAATCATCGACTCGAACCGCAGGTAGAGTGGGTGAGTCGAGGTATCGGCGAAGATCACGACCGCCCGTTCACCCGAAATCAGCGATGCAGCCTCGGCGGGAGTATTGACCTGAATGAGGCCGAGACCTGCCGTCGCAGCCGCCTGGGTCGCGAACGTCAGATCCTCGGGCCTTTCAGAGATAACCAGTAAGTTCTTTTCCAACGCGCGAATATCCGATTAGCGGGTCAAGAAGCCGAAATATTCTTCGGGAATATCGTCGAAAACCGCATTGCCTCCGCATTTCGAGCACTTGAGATCGGGAAGCTGGAAATTCAGCTTCTTCAGGTCCCCGGTTTTGAAGAGCCCGACGAGCTCGCTGCCACAGTTCGAGCAGGAGAAGGGGACGTAAATCGACTCGACTTCTCCTCCACAGGCGAAGTTGGAGATGAGATTGATTTGCTCCACTATGGCGGTCGAGCACTCCATGAACTTCAGTTGGGTTCCTTTGGCGGCAGCCCCTTGGAAGTACTTGATCCAGGCCTTGACGCCCACGGAGTTGATCCGAGGGACTTCCTTGCAGTTGATGTGAAGCTCGGCAGGAGGAGGTCCGATGAGCTGTTCGAAATTGACGCTTTCCTCGATCGAGCCGGCCAAGCGAACAACCAATGCGTTGCCTTTTTGTTCTTTGACGACGTTAACCACGGTGCACCACCTCAATTTGTTATTTGATTGCCCTAAGAATTTTAGTGAAACTAGAAAAATGGAGCAACAGCAATCTCAGGTCTCGTTCTCGATCGGGACGAAACTTCTGCTCAGCGTGGCGAGCTTGCTCCTGATTGCGATTTTATTCCTCAATTTCAGCACGATCGTCCTGCTGATCGAGGATAAGCGGGCGTATACCTACCAGACTCAGTCAACCGAAGCGATCCTGGCGGGTAGGGAATTCATTGGTAAAGCCCAGAGCGCGGTAGACACGCTGCGTGTTTCGCTCGCCACGGTCGATCCGAGAAGGCCCGTCACGGCACAGACCACGAACCAACTCGAGGCCGTGCTGAGTAACCAGACGGATCTGATCGGGATCAGCGTGGAGTTCTTGAAGCCCGACACGGCGCAACTATCCCGTCTTTCCTCGGTTTTCAAAGCCAAGGTCCGCGCAGTTGAAGGGACCTCCAAGGAGGATTTCGCGATCCCGCCCCAGCAGCTCGGGCAGTTCATTCCCGAGCTGCTTCAAACAGGGTATGTTTTCGTCAACCTCACGCGCCTTGGGGGACAGCCCATCCTGGCTGCGATCATCGCCGATTTGGAATTGCGTACGCACCCCTCGGGAGTCCCGGTCGCCATCGGTTACATGTCTCTTTCGGGATTCGCCAGGGAGCTCAGTGGCTCAGACCTTGCGATCGCCATGCGAAACGGGGCGGTCCTCTTCGCGACCGATCCTGAGCTTTTCCTCTCGGTCCGCAGCGTCGCCGATCAGCCGCTTTTCAGGTCCGCGCTGGCTTCGAATTTGGCGAGCGGAACGATGGAATTCGAGCATGAGAGCCAGCGGTACCTCGGATCCTACTTCAAGCCGGGATTCGATGTGGTCGTGTTGACCCGCACCGAATGGCGCAAGGCCATGCGCTCCGCCTACGCATTGACAGAGAGATTCATTCTTCTCGGTTGCATGGCGCTCGGTGCCGCGGTGATTTTCGCGATCCTCTTCGCCAAGCGATTGACGGCGCCGATCAATCGCCTCTATGAGGCGACCAAACAGGTGGGGTCGGGGAACTTCAATCTTTCGTTGGAGGTTCCCAACCAGTCCGACGAGATCGGTGCGCTTACGAGCTCGTTCAACCACATGTCTCGCGAAATCAGCGAGCTGATCAGGCACAAGGTCGAGAGCGTGCAGCTCGAGAACGAGGTTCAGATCGCCTCGACGGTCCAGCAGACCCTCATGCCTCCGACTGCCTATCAGGACGAGTACGTCCAGGTGATCAGCCACTACCAATCAGCCACACAATGCGGCGGCGACTGGTGGGGTTTTTTCGGCGTCGGAAAGAAAATGTGCTTCATGATGGCCGATGCCACCGGACACGGGCTGCCGAGCGCCCTCATCACGGCTTCGGCCCGGAGCTGCTTCAGTGTGATGCATAAACTCTCCGAAGAAACCCCTGAGTTCGCTTTTTCGCCGGGCTCGATGCTGGCTTACGCCAACCGGGTGGTGCACGACGCGGCTTTAGGGAAGATCATGATGACCTTTTTCATGGGGGTCGCGGACTTCGAGGAAAAGACGCTCACCTTCGCGAGCGCGGGCCATAATCCACCCTGGCTCTTCAAGAAGACGGATGGAAAATACGTACTCAAGAGCTTGACGGCTTCGGGGCAACGCCTGGGCGAGGCGCGGGACGTCCCTCCTTACGAGGAGAGGACCGTGAGCCTCGATCTCGAGGATGTCCTGTTCATGTATACCGACGGGATCATGGAAGGGAAGAATCTCGAAGGCCAGATGTTCGGTAAAAAGCGCGTTAGAAAGATCGTGGAATCCTGCCTCGAGAGAGGCCCGGCCGAGGTGGTTACGCGCCTGAAGGACGATTTCTTGGCGTACAATGAAGGAAAACAGCTCGACGACGACATCACTTTGGCGGCCGTCAAGCTGCTGCGATTTGCTCAACCGGCAGGGAACGCTTGATGAAGGAACCTCCGAAAAAACCCGGTATGGCCAGAGGGCTGGGATTCAAGCGCTGGGAGAAGGCGCTGATCGGGTTGAGCGCTCTGCTTTTCGTGGTGTCGAGCGCGTTTTATTTCAGTGGCATCTCGCTTCGCAAATACGTGCTCGGCTGGGACGACGAGCCCAAAATGGAGCAGGTAGGGGTTCTTTCCAGCAAGAAAGGTGAGCTGCGGAGGCTTCGAAACAGCTCCACGGAGTTCGAAACCATCCTTCCTAATCAAACCCTTTACAACTACGACACCATCATCACGGGCCAAAGCAGCGGCGGCACGGTATCTCTGGACGATGGCAGCACGATCGAGCTCGGGCCAAACACCATGGTGAGGTTGATCTACGAGACTCGCTTGAGCCTGCAGGGCATCTCCCGTCAGAGCTTGGTCAACGTGGTCGCCGGTCAGGTCAAAGGAAAGTCCAAGGAGAGAACCGTCGTCCTCAAGACGAAGGAAAAGGTGATTCCGGTTTCGTCCGAGGCACAAGAAGCGGTTCAGGTGAAGCCGGCCGCTCCCGTGTTTCTCGACCCCGCTTCCATCGCGGCGATCGCGCCTAGCCCTCCGCCACCGCCAACGCCGACACCTGCACCGACCCCGCCTCCGGAGCCCATATCAACGCCTGAGCCGACTCCGTCGCCAACGCCGAGGGCTACTCCTACTCCCACTCCGACCCCAACTCCGGTGCCGATCAAGGTCGTGCCCATCTCTCCTGCTCCCAATGCAAGGCTTCGGTTGGATCGAATGTCTGAGGAATTGACTAAAGAGATCGAATTCTCTTGGGACGTCTCTCCTGGGAGTCTTCCTCTCGTCCTCATCGTTCAAAACGGGAAAAACGAGATTCTGCATAGGCAAGTGGTCGAGCCTCAATCGGAGCGCGCAAGCACCAAGCTCCGGTTCAGCGAGCCTGGAACCTACGTTTGGGGCCTTCGCCATGCCAACGGCGAGAAATTCTCGAAGCCCGTGGTCCAGACTTTCGCGATCGAGCCAGTTTTCGAGGGAATCGAGCTGCTCAATCCGCTTGTGGGCGGAGCGGAGCTGAATTCAAGCGCCTATAGCGGCGAGCATCTCGATAACTTCGACATCACTTTTCGCTGGAAGCCTCATCCGAAAGCGAAGAGCTCTCGTATCCTGTTGCTCGCCAGCGCCAATTCCTCTCGGCCCATTTTCAGCAAAGTCGTTCAGGGGAACTACTACACTTTCAACAAGGACAAAGTGTATGACGGGCAGATCTACTTCCAGATCGAGAGTCAGCTCCCCGGAGGTTTCATCGCGCGCTCGGTGGCCAGACCCTTCATATTCAATTTCCTTCCTCCGGTTCCGATCAGTCCCAAAAGCGGCTCGACCAAGTCGATCCAGAAGGTCTCGAGCGGCGAGGATACCCTGCTGCTGACCTGGCAAAAGACGAATTTCACCGATTATTACGAGATCGAGATCAGCACTGACCCCAAGTTCGAAAAGCCGCTCCTCAAAAAAGAGGTCACTGAGAACTTCTTCCTCCTGAAAAGCCTGTCGCTTGGGCGTTACTGGTGGCGAGTCAGAAGCCATTCGAAGAGCATGGCGAGCCCCTATTCCAAGCCCTTGGACATCACGGTCGTCGATTAGTCGCCGCCTTGTGAGTTGGCCGGATTTGTGCGAAGAAGCCCCTATGGCAGCAAAAGAATATCTCTGCACGGTCCGGAGCAATCGCTCTCTGACTCCTACGGTCTTCGAGATCACCTTTGAAACCAACGAGCCGGTCGAGTTCAAGGCTGGCCAGTTCATTAGCGTCGTGGTCCCCGGAGCCGGCCCCAAGGGCAGGGACCTCAGGCGGGCATATTCGATTGCGTCGGCGCCTCACGTGCGCCCGATCGAGCTCTGCGTGAAGCTCGTGGAGGAAGGGCCGGGAACCAACTATTTGGCCAGGCTCCGGGCAGGCGATCAGTTTCGCGCTTTTGCGCCCTATGGGGATTTCGTGTTCGAGAAAGTGGAAGGGCATCACGCCTGCTTCATCGCGACCGGTACGGGGATCGCGCCATTCCGCTCGATGGTGTTCTCGGAAGAATACCGCGCCAACCCGCCTGTATCCACGACTTGCCTGCTTGGCGTGAGCTTCGAGGAGGAGCTCCTGTACATGTCGGATTTCGACCCGAAGAATGCCGGGGACGCGATCAAGTGGATCCCGGCCGTCTCTCGACCGAAGGGAGATTGGAAGGGGTTTCGGGGGCGCGTGACCGATTATTTCCGTTCCTTGGGCGACGACTTTCCCTGGAACCAGACCCAGTACTATCTCTGCGGTAGCGGGGCGATGATCGACGAGATCAAGGGCTTGCTCATGGCAAAAGGCGTTTCCAAGGACAATATCCACCAGGAGGTCTACTACAAGCCTCCGAAAGAACCAGCCAAGACCCCTGCCTGACCTGCCCGATCCGAATCAAGAGGAAAGCAAAGCCTGGAAGCTCACGTAGACCCAGGCGAGCATCAAGGCCATCAGCGCGACGAACAGCGCCCACGCTTTGAAAAAGCTGCGGTTGGGCGGCAGAACCGAGTACCACGACCTGAAGAGCCCCTCAGGGTTGGCGCCTTCCCAAACGGCTCGGAGCTTGAGAAAGACCTGATCCACGGTATCGCCCAGAATCCGGGTACCGCGTTCCCGGCTGGCGCCGGCCGGATTTCCCCAGTAGCCGCTCAAGCTGCCACGAAGGCGCCGGAGCATTCGCGCTCGGTGTTGGGAGATTCGAGGCTGCTCGGGGAGCCGCGCGAATTCGGGATTCACGAGCTGGGGGACGCATCTGAGCGCGACCGAGGTGTCACGCTCGCCGCCGTGCTCGGCAGGATCCGGCCAGATCGGAGAGTCCAGGACTTTCTTGAAATCGACCAGTGCGGAGCTCGCTGAGACCAGTTTGGGGAGATTCTTCGAAACCAGCCAACGGAGCGGCCAGATTCCACCTGCTTTCCTTCGTAGGATGCGCGACGCTTCCTCGATCGCGGTGAGTTGCCTGGGAGAGAGGTTTCCAGAGAAGCATACGAAGTTCCGAAAGCCGATCCGGTGAAGGGAATGGCAGGAGTCGACGAGCCAGTCCCGCAGTACGTAACCTTTGACAGTCACTTTCACCGCGCCGGTGTTGGCCTGGATCCCGAGCGGTGTCCTGGGCATGATGACCCCGGCCCAGCCGGGCATCTCGGCCTCGAGCCTTTCCGCGGCAATCAGGCTAAGTGCGTCGGCCTCATAGAGATCCAACCCCATGGGCAGGTGAGGACCATGGTCTTCGAGCGGACCGACGGGGAAGAAGAAGACGGTCTTGTCCCTGGGAAGTTCGAGAAGCCGCGTTGCAGGGATCTGCTCAAAGTGAATTGGCATCGGTGATTTTCAGTAGCCTGGCGGCGTTGCCACCGTAGACGAGGTCGGCATCTTCCTCGGTGATCATGCCTGCTTGCAGGCAGTTTTCGACTCGTTTGATCCCTACTTCGAGATTGTGTCCCATCAAAGGCCAGGCGCTGCCGAACAGGACCTTTTTCGCGCCAAGGCGCCTGACGGCCTCTCCAATGGCCTCGACCGGCTGCCAGGAGGTATCGACGTAGACGTTGCGATGCTCTTCGGCGAGGTCCAGCGCGACCCGAGGCTCATGGTAATTCATATGGGTCAGGATGAACGGGATATCCGGATAGGCGGTGAACCAGGGTTCGTAGAGCTTCGGATCGCCTTGTCTAGGGTCCTTGTAGAACAGCCGCGAATGGATGCTGCCGGTATGAAGGATGACAGGCAGTTCAAGCTCCGCAGCCAGCGGAAGGATCGCCTCATAAGTCTCGGACTGTGGATTTCCGCCGTCCATGGCGGGATGGATCTTCAGGGCTTTCGCACCCTTCTTCGCGTAACGCTTGAACAGGGCCCCGGCCTTGGGAGTGCCGTTGGGAATATTGATCGCGGGCACGAGCTTCTTCGAGCGGCGGCATAGATCCAGAACGAAATCGTTGCTGGCGTACGGGAGCGAGGCGATCACGACGGCGTGACTGACGCCGCTGGCCTCCATCGCCTCGAGAAGGTCGCCGGGACTGGATTCCACCAGGAGGCCTGGGAGCGGAAGCAATGCCCCGACCTCGTCCAGAGCGGTCCTGGCGGCGGCTGGGACATGCCGAAGTGCCGTCTGCACATGATGCGCGGAGGACATGAAGGGGCGTAACCAGCTTCGGGCGCTCTTTCTGACCCGATCGATGGCTGGCGAAAAGGATGAGACCAGGGGCAGCCGCTTCAGCGGATCCGGAAAAACATGCACATGAAAGTCGATGATCGTTCTCATTTCAGGGAAAGTCTTTCTTTCGCCAGCTCGAAGGGGACGCCAGCGCAGTGGACATCCTTGATTTTACCACTATGGCCCCGAACAATTGCAATTTTCGACTTGGCAATTCCCAAAGTTTTTCCGAGAAAGGCAATCAGCTCCTCGTTGGCCTCGCCGTCGACGGGAGGAGCGGCGATCCGGATTTTCAATCTTGGTGGTTCGCCCACGATACCCGAGATCTCCGAGCGAGAGGCGCGCGGCTGGATTTGAAGCCTCAGAAGCACCCCGCTGTCGCTTTGAGATACAGGACTTGAATTGCTTTCGACCATAGTGTCATTTAACCTGAGTCATACAAAAATGTCTGCTTGGATCCTGGGAAGTTTAGGAGTGTTGGGAGTGGCTTGGGTCGGGACCTCCGTCCTGGGCCTGAGCCTTGCCCAGTCGTTGTATTGCGCGTTGGCATCGAATGTCGCCGGATTGATTGCGCTGATGACCACGCTGAAGGCCGAAAGGATTCCTTGGATTCGCCGAAGGATCCTGGTTCGTTCTTTTTATACTTGGAGTATTTTTGTCTTCCTTTACTTCGGGGGACTGTGGGCGCTGGCGCCCGCGCTTCGAAGCCCTCGGCAGTTCTTATGGATGGTCATTCCCGCCATTTTCAGTACGGGCTTCTGTATCCTCGTATTCGGGCC
>CAYNDM010000133.1:7513-8175 GCA_964395265.1 uncultured Bacteriovoracaceae bacterium | reverse complement strand
CCGTCTGGCTTTGCTCCTCCCGTTGCCCGAAGCGACACCCGGTGAGCATCCATGAAGTCATCAGCGCGAGCATTCCCGTCAACAGGAAAGAAGTCCAGTTGGGAGTGTTGAGCATCAAGCGGGCCTCCTTGCCCCTGAACCTCCATCGGTAGTCCAACTGAAATCCTCGATGGGAATGTTTTGCCGTCCGAGAGACAGGCAAAGTATGCCGGGGTGGAGACTCGCTTCACGCTGCTCAGCCCAGGGGGGGGAGCAATGGACCCCCGGGGCGACCGTCTGGGTTGCCCGGCGCGCGCGCGACAAGCAACGTGCCTCCTACGACCGCCACTGGAAGCACGAACGCGGAGACCACGGGGATGGCAAAGAGAAAAGACACGGAAAGGCCGAACCCCAGGCAGGCGAAGGGGTGAAGCCGGAGAAACCTCGCTCCTTCCCTGAAGCCGATTCCCCGGCGGGTTTGGGGATAGCTGATGTATTGGAAGGTGATCAGGAGAAAGGCCAGCGCGAAAGCGAAGAGATTCAGTACCGGGATCCAAGAGAAGATTAGCGCCATGATCGTCACGCAAGTCGCCGCGACCGCCTTCACCAGGTCGATCCCGATCAGCCGAAGCTGGTGTTTGAAAGACGTCCTTCCGACGGGAGGAAGGCTCGGGGTGGCGAAT
>CAYNDM010000133.1:6336-7503 GCA_964395265.1 uncultured Bacteriovoracaceae bacterium | reverse complement strand
AAAGTCATTGAAAGGCGATGCCGCGATTCCGGCGGCGAAAGAAAAAGTGAATGCTCCGACCAGGAGAAGAACGAGCTTCGTGACGAGAAGAGCGAACCAGGCGATCCACCCTTCGGGGTCCCATCCCCAGCTCTTGAACGATTCAAGAACCGCCCCGCGCGCGCTGTCCTGAAGCGTCGAGATCAGAACCGAGTACAGAACGACCGTGATCAAGATCGGCAACGCGCTCCAGAAAAGCAAGACGGGCTTCGCGAGGATGAGCTTGAATGCGCGAAGCGGCAGGGTGAGACCGAACCAAAACGAGCGCGTGCTTCGAAGTAGATTCATTCTGTGATGAATGTTGCAATGCTTCTTTCGAAAAGCCAGAAAAAATTTGACCCCGCTTCGGATGCGAGGTTAGTTGGATCGACTAAACGGGGGTGATATGCAAAAAACTTTGATTCCGTTTTTCGCTTTGATGTTCTCGCAGTACTCGTTCGCTGGAGTGATGGATGAGTTGACGGATGCGCAGAAAGCCGCGGTCCAAAAAGGCGAACAGGTTTTCGTAACCCATAACGTCCAGGGTTCTCCTTGTCCCAAGACCTTCTTTTACCAGCGGATCGACGCGACTCCTGAAGAGGCGATGGCGGTGCTCTCCAACTACGAGCTTCAAAAGACTTACATCCCCAATCTGAAGAAGTCCCAGGTGTCGAAGCAGATCAACTCATTGACCGCGCAAATCGACTATACCCTGAAAGTCCCGGTGCCATTCGTCCCCGACGAGAATTACACGATGGAGACGACGATGAGCCGCGATGCCGAGGGCTATCGTTCCGACTCGAAACTCGTTCGAGCGGACACGACTCGAGACTCGACCGGCTACATCCGTTTCGAGACGCTCGGAACCGGGACGATCATGGGCTACTATGCGTTTGTCGTTCCTGGCTCTGGGATGGCGGACCTCGTGAAGTCCCAGGCGCTCAAGCAGGTCAAGCAGGCGGCGAACGCCATCGTGAAGCGTATCGAAAAAGTGCGGAGCGATGATCAGGCCATGCTGCAGGCTGAGATTGAACGCTTGCGCCAGGCTTTCGCGACCGCCGAGCGCAGCCGGAACTGATCGAATTCGCGTGTCATCAGATTCGTGACGTATCGCCCTGATCAGGGGCGGAACGAAACGGGCAGGTGAAA
>CAYNDM010000133.1:0-6326 GCA_964395265.1 uncultured Bacteriovoracaceae bacterium | reverse complement strand
AAGGTGAGGCTCGAGCGCGGCATCTCGGGCGAGAATGCGTCGAAAGGTGCGGCCTCCTCGATGAGCGACAGGGCCAACTGGTCCAGTCGCTCATGCCCACTGCCTTGATTGACAGAGGCCTGTAGGACTCTTCCGTCCGGAGCGAGTTCGACTTGCAAATGCACGGTGCCGCCGAGGCCTTGCCTGCGTAGTGAGTGAGGATACCGGAGCCGCGACTGGACTCGCGTTCGCGCTCGCTCGAGATAGGCGGCGGTGGCGCTCCCGGATTGGAAGGTCTCGATCGAAGTTCCTGACGAAGACCCTAAGCGCGCAGTATCCGTTGGAGAGGCCGGAGCGGATTTGGAAGGCGAGGTCTCGGCTTCGAGCTGAGGGGAGTCTTCTGATGGCGCGGCTGGAGAAAGAGCCGGAGGAGGGACCGAACGGTGGGATGAGCCTGAAGGCTGGTTGGGTTGGGTTTCCGGGTTCAATTCGCCTGACGAAACTTCGTAGGTCAGTTCTACATCGTGTCGCGAATAGCTCGAAGGGCCTCGGATCCCGAGAGCGATCAGCACGAGGCTTAGATGCAAGCCCAGGCTCAACCCCACGCCTTTCAGCATCCCGTTCTTCCGTCTCATGGCCCTAAGGTAGCATGGAAAGCTCGGTGACGGATCTGCAGAGAAAAGGCGGGCTGGTCTCGAGCTCTTGAGCCAGGGTGGTCGCGCATTCAGGGGCGTAGTGATGGCCGGGAAGAAGAACGGTCTCGCCAGGCAGCCGCTTGATTCTCTGGAGCGAAGCGAACATCTGCTCATTGCTCCCATCCGGGAAGTCGGTGCGGCCGCAGTCGCGGATAAATACGGTATCTCCGGTGAAAAGATACGGAGGGGAGGTTGTTTCCAGGAAGTAACAGCATTCTCCAGCGCTATGTCCTGGCGTGTGGAGGGCCTGAGCTTCCAGGCGACCAATCGGGAGGCGGTCGCCTTCCTGGATCGCCGTTGTCTTGAGCTCCCGGGCCAGTCGATGCCGGTCGAGCGCGTGAACGGCCAGCTTCGCACTGGGGAAGCGGTGAATGAGCTCGGGCACTCCGGCGATGTGATCGTGGTGCGTGTGAGTGAGTAGGATCCATTCCAACTCAAAGCCATGCGATTGAATCGTCGCCAGGAGAGGAGAGAGGTCCTTCTGGGGATCCACGACTGCGGCTTTGCGTAAGCTCCAATCGAGAATCAGGTAGACGAAGTTTCGCATGGAGCCGATCTCAAATTGAGCGACGCACTCTCCTTCGACGGCTCCAAGAGGTCGGGTTCCGGCAAGATGGGTCGGGAGTTTCATAAGTCCCGAATACCATCCAGCCCGAGATCAAGCCAACTCGCGATCGAACGATCCTTCGAAGCGTTCGTTTCGGTTGCGGGCGATCAGATAACCGGCAATGCCGATCGCGCCCAAAATGCCGACAGCGACCAGGGCTTTGCCGTAGTTGTTGCTCATCCAGTCGCGCGCCTCGGAGTAGTAAGGTCCCGCGTGCTTGTTGAACTGGCTGGCCATCTCCCTGGCCTTCTGGCCGTACTGGTCGGCGATCCGATCGGCGCGGCTGCGAAACTCTTCGCTCACTCGACGGGTCCCTTCGTCCATCGAATTGACATTGGGTTCGGCTCCTTCACTGCGGTTCTCAGTGCGGTCGTGGTGTTCGGCGACATCTCCGAGGTTTGCGGTCAATGGCGAGGCTTTGCTTGGGTTTTCCATCTCAGATCTCCTGTTGATCGGCAGTGCAATGGGCATTCCGACCGACCGCGTCGTAAGGTGGATTGCCCATAGGAACCTAGAAGAAGTCATGGTACGGTTCGGCCGGAATTCACTCTCAATCATTCCGAGGGCTACGATGTCGAAAGAGATCAAAAATCTTCCGTCCGGATTTGGCTGGTCCCAAGGCGAGGTATCGATTCAGGCTCACGTGGAGACCCCTGAGGGCACGTACGAAGAGGAACATGGGCGCAACGGATTTTTTGGCCGTGTGAGCCATCTCTATCACCGCCATCCTCCGACGGGCTGGTTGCGGATCGAAGGTCCGTTGAAGCCCCGTGCCTATTACGCCAGTCGTCTCGAGGGGCACGCACAGGGCGAGCCAGAAGTCTTTTTGAAAAACGAAGACGTTCAGCTCGGAATCGCCAAACTGGGCACGGGCAACGAGGCCATGACCGTTTTCGCGAGAAACGCGGATGGAGACGAGGTCCGTTTCATCCATGAAGGATCCGGAACCCTGCAGACCGACTATGGGGACTTGGAATACTCTGTAGGCGATTACCTGGTCATCCCACGGGGAACCACCTATCGGTTCGTTCCTCGGGACCTGAACACGCAGCTGGTGATCGAGTCTGCGAGCGAGATCTCGTTGCCTGATCGCGGCATGCTGGGCCGCCATGCCCAGTTCGATCCGATGGTCATGCGAATCCCGGTGCTGCCCGGGACGGAGAGGAAGGACGGCGCCAACGAGAGAGGCGAGTTCGAGCTTCGGATCAAGCGCCTCGGCGAGTGGACCCGCGTTTACTACCCTTGGAACCCCATGAACTGCGCCGGATGGAAAGGGGATCTGGCGCCATGGGCGATCAACGTCGCCGACATCCGCCCGATCATCTCCCCTCGCTATCATCTTCCGCCCAGCGTCCATACGACCTTTTTGGGGCGCAACTTCGTGATTTGCTCTTTCCTGCCTCGTCCGCTCGAAAGCGAGAAGGGCGCGATGAAGGTTCCGTTTTATCACCGCAATATCGACTTCGATGAAGTGCTGTTCTACCACGCTGGGAACTTCTTCTCCCGTGAAGGCATCGGGGCGGGAGCAGTGACCTGGCATCCGCAGGGGATCCATCACGGGCCTCATCCGAACGCGGCCAAGAACGCGGAGTCCAAGACGGACACGGAGGAAATCGCCGTCATGGTGGATACGCTGAGACCCTTGCATCCCACGGCCTCGGCCGAAGGAATCGAGTATCGCGATTACTTCATGAGCTGGAAAGCCGATCAAAACAAGTAGTCACGGAGATTTGTACCCATGAAGACATTGACTGAGTTCAACAGTTTCGCCCTGAGAAATGCGCAGGACAAGCTCCGTGAAGTGAGCAGAAGGAAAGCGGCGGAAAAAGCTGCCGCTGAAAAGGAGGCCGCTGAAAAAGCCCAGGCTGAAGCGGCTTCGGGCGCTCAGGCAGCCGCCGAAGCACCGTCTGGTGAAGGATCGCCTGGTGAAGCGCTGTCTAGCGAAGCGGCTCCAGCCTCTGAGGCGCCCGAAGCGGCAGCTTCGCCGGATGCTGAAACTCCAGCTGTGACCCAGGCCCAAGCTCAGGCCGAGGCTCAGGCAGTGTCTGAGGCTCAAGCTCAGACTGAAACTCAGGCAGAACCCCAAGCTCCAGCCGAAGCCCAGCCCGAGGCTCAGACCGTAGCCCAGGTCGGGACTCAGGCTCAGGCGCCTCAAGAAGGCGCGCCTGCCGCCGATGCATCAGGAAAGCAACGTGGAGATCAGCGCGGCAAGCGAGGCCGCGGTCGGGACCGCGGACAGCGGCGAGGCGAGGCTCCTTCAGTCGAAGAGGTGAGCGAAGAGGTGAAGCAGGCCTTCGGCGAAGAAATGAAGCTCGAAGGAGATAAGCTCAACTTCCTGGTGAACGCGCTTCAGCTGACCAGGCGCTATCGCGAAGGGCTGCGCCGGGTTCTGGTGCTCAGCCTTGCCGAAAACGAGAAGCCACCTGCCGGCGCGCAGAAGCTAGGGGAACATTATTACGTCGTCGAGCTCATCCCGGGGCTCCCACAGAAGCAGGCCCGCCACGCGGGTCGCGGGGAGCGACGGGGCGGTCGGGATAGAAAGGGCAAGGGACGCGGGCGCAGGGGCGAACGCGGAGGACGGCGTGGAGAGCGTCCGGGTCGCGACGGCGATGCATCCGTGATGAGTGCGGGAGAGCGCAGCGCGGGTAGCCCGCAGGACGGGGGTGGCGAGGGCCAACCCAGGCGCAGGCCTCGTCGGTTCAGGCCGCGCGGGCCGCGTCCAGGAAATCAGCAAGGCGAAGCGTCGCTTGCGCCTGCAGGCGGCGGATCGCTTCCAAAGCCGCGCTTTCCAAGCGCTCCCGCTGAGGCCGCAAGTCCTTCGAACGGCGCCTCCGCCCCTCCTGTCGTGGAAACTCCGGCCGAGACTCCAAAATCCGAGAGTTAGTGAAGGTCCTGTACGTGAGGAGCAGAATCTGCGTTCCATCAAAAGGAGGAACGAGGGCCTTTTCGCGCAATTTCCGGATTGAAAGCGATCAAGACTTTTGACACGCTTGGGGTCTCATAAGGATAAGATGATGGTCGATACACGGATGAATCGGAGTCAGATTGCAGGGGCTTGCATCCTGTCCCTGGTTCTTTTTGGATCCCTGTTCGCTCTCGGAAGCTTCGGGCCATGGGGAACCTTGTCGAGAGCTTCGCTTCTTGAAGGCATTCGAGTTCAGGCTACCGTCGAAACCGATCCGGTCCCCAGCCGAGGCGATGCGGCTGATGATCCCGCGGTCTGGGTTCATCCGAAGGATCCAGCGCAGAGCGTGATCATCGGTACGGATAAGCAAGGCGGGATCGCAGTCTATGAGCTGAGCGGAAAGCAACTCCACTACTATGCTCATGGAAAACTCAATAACGTCGATATCCGTTACGGGGTTCAGCTGGGCGGATCCTCAGTGGATTTGGTGGCCGCTTCGAACAAGAGCACCAATTCCTTTATCTTTTACAAAGTCGACGCCGAGACCCGCGGCTTGATCAACGTTACCGGGCAAAGGGTGGCGTTGAGCGCCGCCGCGTACGGATTCTGTCTCTACCGAAGCCAGCTTACGGGCAAGCTCTATGGCTTCAATGTGTCCAAGAGTGGCAAAGTGGATCAAGTCGAGCTGGAGCTGATCGGAGAGCGAGTCACCGGCAGGAGAATCCGGACTTTGCGCCTCGGCGGTCAGGGCGAAGGGTGCGTGGCCGATGACGAAACCGGCGTGCTCTATGTGGGCGAAGAAAGAAGAGGCGTTTGGAAGTTCGATGCCGAGCCTAGTTCGAAAAATCCGGGCAAGCTCCAGCTGAAGGTGGGCGAAGCTCCCCTGGTGGCGGATGTCGAGGGTTTGGCCCTTTACCCGGGGCGCGGAGGAGCGGGATATCTGATCGTGTCCAGCCAGGGCAACCATTCCTTCTCAGTCTTCGAGAGGCAGGGTGAGAATCGTTTCGTCGTGAAGTTTCAGATCGGAGACGGACCGAGTATCGACGGAGTGTCCGATACCGACGGGATCGACGTGCTTCCCACCGCTCTGGGGCCTCTCTTTCCCGAAGGCGTTTTCATCGCTCAGGACGGAAGCAATCCTGGCGGAAATCAGAATTACAAGCTGGTTCCCTGGCAGGTGATCGCGCGCGCTGGCGGAGAGCCGCTTCTGATCGAGCCCGACTTCAATCCTCGCGATTGACGGCAAGACTTGCTCGTCAGGAGGCGGCGGGCACTGAACTACCGCGGGCTGGACTGCCGCGAGCTAAACGCAGTTTTGACAAAAAGATGATTCGGGGGTCCTGATGGCGTTGAGGAAGTTCTGTCGTGTCGCTGTGAAGATCTGGCTTTTCGTGGGCTTGGCGAGTGTTTCGGCGCTGGGGCAAGTCTTACCGGATACAGAGACCGTCTGGATACGAAAGACTTCGGAAGCGCACTCCGAGTTCCTCATACTCCACGTCGACGGCGACGCGTGGCGGGTCACCAAGGTCTTGGAGGCCGAGGGAGCCTTGCCGGAGGTCGAGTGGGAGCGTCTCTTCCAGTCGAAAGACCGCGCTCAGGCCCTGATCGACGCTCACTCCGAAGGCTATGTGCCGCTCGAAGCGGCGAAACTCGGGCAGGGGCTTCGGGAGGTGACCGAATCCTCGAGCGAGGTGATTTGGCTACCCGTGAACAGCTGGAGCTGGGCATGGGAGCTGAAGTACGCCGAATGGATCCGGACCCAAGTGGATGAAAAGTTTCTCTATGACCATGGCGTCGCAGTGGATTGCGCGGATGTGGTTTTCGCGTTGCGCTGGATCTTCGCAAGAATGAATCTACTGCCTGCCGCGAATCGTCTCATGGGTTCGGGACAGCTTTTTACCCATCGATCGATGAAGAAAGAGTGGGAGTCTCTCCCCACGGCCGCGGAATGGCATGAGGACGAGAGATTCCGGGTCGCACTCGATTATCTCTTGAACGCCGCCAGTACCTCCACGCTCTTTCGCGACAGCTACCCCGTCGCAGTGACGAGCGACATCTTTCTCGAGGGCGTCTATCATTTGCTGACGAAGGAAACAGGTATGGGGCACGCGTCCCTGTTTCATCGCGTTCTTCCTTCGGC
>CAYNDM010000132.1:0-8232 GCA_964395265.1 uncultured Bacteriovoracaceae bacterium | reverse complement strand
CCGAAGTAGAGACTTTCGTCACGGTCTTTCAAACCGCGTTCCTCAAAGAACTTCTCGATCTCGATCTACAGGCCTCGTTCGAGATGGCTAAATCGCTTTCGACGGAGTTCAACGGAAGCAGCGCGAACGCACGAGATGACTTCAAACGATTGGTGGAATTCTGCGTGAAAGAGCGCGCATTGAATCTGCCCAAGCCCGAGTGCGGAGCCTTTGCCGCGCGCATCGCACGCAAAGGCGAGCCGTTTAGCGGGTTGATCGCGGTGGATTTCATCAAGACCTTCGAATTCGCCGTATCCAAAACCGGACCTGGCCTCGACATCGCCTCGGCTCTCCGAGTAGCGGAACAGGTCGTGGCATCGGGACCCGGCGCCGCGGAGAATTTCATCCTGGGCTACCGCTACGCCGCCTCGAAGTCAGGTCTTGAGCTCCAGATCACGGATGCGCTTCAATTCGCCCAAGAGCTGGCCAGCAGATCCAATTCAATCGACAGCGTCAAAAATTGAGAGCCAAGGTGAGCGCAGGCGCGAGTTTGCCGGTTCCGGGCTCCGCCATGACCGCTGTGCTCGCGATCGGGGAGTAAATCTTCTTCTTATAATCGCGTTGCTCGTTAGCCACTGTCTGCCAGCGGTATTTGAAAATCAAAGGGAGAACGGAAGTCGCCATCGTTGAGATTCCCATCACCTCAGAGAGGCCCCCTTTGCTCGCGTTTTGAACGAGGACCGCTCCAGCTGCCAGATTCGTGGCGAACGAAATCCAAGCCAGCCTGCGCCCTAGAGCCGCTGCGTTATCGATCGCCTCTTCCGCCAACCGTTCACGGATCAGCTGCTCTCTCTGCGTTTTCTGAGGAAGACCACTGACCTCCGCCAATGCCGAGCGGTATGGATCATACATCGCTGCAAGCACCGCGGTCGTCACGAGCCAGCCACTTCCGATGGCGACTCCGGCGAGATAGGCTTTGTTGCCGGCGCTTTTCCTCTGATCCTCGGATGACTGAATCACACCGGCAGACAAGGTGACCAGTGCGGATGCCTGGATCGGCCAATGGTCAAGAAAGCTGGATCCTCGCTTGGCTTCCAAATCCAGTCTCTCGGTGGCGCGGGGCGTGATCGTCAGCTCGGGATAGCTGAAATCTGCCGCTTTGCCTGATGAAATACCTACAAGAGTCGAAACTACGAAAAAACCCACTTGGACGAGTCGATTCATCTTCAACACAGTAGCCAATCTCCTATATTCTTCTATACTCTTCTCTTAGGGCCTGATTCACAAGCGCCGAAACCAGAAGCCCGATACAAAATATAACCACAGCAGGATAGCTCAGGGCTCAAACCTTAAGGATGAGGAATAATGATGCGAAATAGATTCATGATCGCGTTCGTAGCCATGGCACTTGCCGCGAGCGCATCGGCCAGCGAACAAGTCGGAACTTTGACGCAAATCACGGGTGACGTGAAGATCTTCACGAACCCGTCCAAGACTCCGGACAATCCGGCTCCCCGCGCCCTGTTCGAAGGGGAGTACTTCACGGTGAGGGAAGCTAAAATCGGAGACCGATTGGATCGATTGAATATCCTGAGAACCGCTCCCGGCGCGAAGGCTCGAATCGTTTTCGACAACGGAGATCAATACAACGTCGGCCCAGGGACCGCTTATCGGGTGAACTGGGAAAACGATACAGCCAAAGGCAAGCCCGAGGTCAAGCTGATGTACGGAAAGCTTCGTGGAATCGTCAGCAAGGGCGGTCCTCGGAGCGGACTGAACATTCGCACTCGTTCGGCTACCATGGCCGTGCGAGGCACCGACTTCTTCATTTCAGATGAAGGCGTCAATGGTACGACGGAAGTATCGATCCTACGCGGCCAGGTCGAGGTCAAACCCTTGGCCGCGAACGCGAAGCCGATCCAAGTCAATTCAGGCTATTCCGCGGTGATCGAAGCTCCCGCTTCCAAGCCCGTCACGAGCGCGGCCGGCCAAGAGGCCAAGGTGGCAGCATCGGCTCCCAAGGTCGAGCTCAAGAAAACCACCAAGGAAGACCTGGTTTACATTCATAAAGAATCGCACATTCGCACGGCGCTGAAGACGGAGGTACGCGCTCCCGCCGAGACCAAGCAGGAGATCCTGGCATTGGAACGGAAGGCCACTGAGAACACGTTACAGGACATCAAACGTGCCGATCCGACCCTTTTCGCAAAGCTTCAGGAGAAAAAAGACGTCAGCGTCGAAGAGCTGAATGCCAAAGCCGTTGAAACCCTCGTGAAGGAAGCGCCACGAGGTCCGGCACGGGTTAAACCTGGCAGGCACGAGCTCGAGAATCTAGAGCAGGGCGCGTACGAAAAGTATTTCCGCGTCGAATAGGCAGGGGTTTGCAGTTGATGTTGCTACCTCGCAACAATCAAAACGCAATTCGACAGCATAAGGTCAGATAAATTAACTGCTTTAGTTAATAATTAATATCCCCTCCGAAAGGTTCTTTTCGGTTTGTGATGGATCATTTTCTCTGAGAATCAGAACCTCCGCCGCCGGAGGCGCACTGGCGCAACGACGACGAATCGGGTAGCTTTTCGCCAAAGAGCGGTTCAGCCTATCCAAGGAAGGCATTCGAACGATCTCGCTTGGGGGCGATTATCGTGATCAGTCAATGGGTGAACGAGATAGGCAGTCATCTAAAAAAAATACCGCTGCCTTCGAATGGATCGAGACTGTGGATTATTTTTTCCGTCCTCTTGCTTCTGAAAGTTCATCCTAATCTGGTCGCGTACCACGGCAACGATTCTTATACTTATCTATTGCTCGGTGACCAGATCATCAAGGGAAGCTACTCGCTCAATATCGTTCGTGACAATGCGATCTTCTCCGGAACATGGCCTATTCCGAACAATTCATTTCCCCCTTTTTACCCCTTGATCCTGGGTATCGTGAACTGGATCCTAGGGACTGGTCCGGTAACTGGAGCTTTGATCAATTTGGCTCTCATGGGAGGATCTCTCTTTCTTCTATCGAAAACTTTACGGACCCGTGATCGATGGATCGGCAGTCTATTGCTCACTTTCACCTTCTATTTTGTCTTTTGGAGCCCGCCATACCGTTTTGAAGTGACGTCGGGAGGCGCAATGCCTCTTCAACTTTTTCTCCAAGTCAGCTTGTTTCTATTGCTCTTCAGAGTCACTCGGGAACCCGCCTGGAGATTCTCCTACTTGGAATGGAGCGGAATAGGATTAATTCTCGCTCTTCAAGGGTTGACCCGCTTCGATCACTTACTGGCTTCGATTGCCGGGCTCCTGATGTTGCTTATCATGGGCGTGGTGAGCAGGAGCCTGCGTTTTCAAGCCTGGACGGGTTTTGCTTTGGGATTGGCGGCTTTCACACCATGGGTTATTCGGAATTATCTTACCTTTGGAAAATTCCTAAGTTCAGAGAATACCCGGAACGTATTTTCTCGGGAAAATTGGCTATTACAGCTCGGATACCTAAGCGAGGAGAAATACTCCACGCTTATTTTCGATAACCACTACGAGTGGGTGGTGTCGCGTCTCGGCCTTCTGTTTGAGAACTTAAAGGGAGTACTTGAAGGTCCGTACCTCGCTTTTGTAGTACTGATCCTTTTCCTGGTCCTCTACTCTTTGAGGAAAAGATCCGAATCGACTCAAGTTGCGTTGTGGTTATCTGGCTTGTTTTTTTTGCACGGAGCGCTCGTTCTCGGCGCGATCTCCACGGTACCTTTTCGATCCGGAAGGTATTATCCGCCAATTTGGCTGGATATCTTTTTTATCCTCATTGCGCTGGCTAGTCCGCATATCCCCAAATATGAGCAGGTAAAAACTAGGCTTGCCCCAGGGATAATCGGCCTCATTGGATTGTTTCTTGTTCATCTCTGTTGGGACTCTAAAAATACCTGGGGGCAATTTATCAGAAATCCAGTGCGTCCTTGGCGAACCGCTGCGCATATAACCGAGGTTTTCAAGGAGGCTGCTGCGTCCCTGAAGACTTTTGGAGTCGAGCATGGACCAGTGTGTTTCGAGGAGATGATTGAGGATTTCACCTATTATACAGGGATCCGGGCAATCTACCTGCCACGCAATTTCGAAGGAGCCGCTTCGGAGGATTTTAGGGAGTGGCTTGAGCGATTCAATCCCGAAGGCTGTATCCTGAGTGAACGGAAAATCCGCGAGCTAGGGTTAGATCACGAAATCAAAGGCGATGTCCTTTCTCAAAAATTCGTAACCTTCAAAAAGGCTGCGGAATCGCAGTAGCTCGATTCGAATCAGGGAGCCTGAGTCAGCCGACTAGCCGCTTGGGAAGTGACCTGTCGGATAGTCTCCAGCCTTTCGCTGCCATCTTGGCCTTGCACCAACATTTCGATGGAAACCCAGCGAGGAAACTCGTTGAGTCGATCGACGATCTCACGCGGCAAGGACTCAGGCGAGGGTGGCGCTAGCCTTGGTGCACTGAGGTGGAAGTGCCGAGCAATGGAGAGCCGGGTATCCAAGGCGGATTCAACGTCTTCTCCGGCCATTTCGATGTTCCCGAGATCCAGATGAAGGCCGAAGCCCTTGGAGTCGACTGCCTGCACAAGTTCGCAAGCCTCCGAAGACGTCGTAATGAAGTCACAACCGTACTGCGGGGCGTTCGCCTCGATACAGAGACATGTTCCGAGTTTTTCCGCATACTCGCCTATTTCACGAAAAAAGGGCACGGCTTGAGCAAGGGCATCCTGAATAGGGAGAGTGCCTCTGGATCGATTCTTCGGGGAACCGAAAACCATGACCTTGGCGCCCAGAACGGCGGCGATCCTCGTGATCCCAAAAAGATGCTCTCTTAACTCGTCGCGCTTGGCAGTTTCTCCAAAGAGCATCAGATCAGGCCTGCCAAAGATCAACGATTGGAGCGCTACGATCTCAAAACCTCGCCGATGCCAGGTATCTCGGTAAGCAAGGAGCTCCTTTTCGCTGGCCTCAATGGGTTTGGACCAGACTTTCGTTGGAGCGATCTCGATACCCTGAATACCCACAGAATGAAGAATTTTGGATACCGCCTCATCTTCGGAGGCCTCCCAAGCGATATTCGAAATAGCGAGCCTCATTTGCGACCTTCCGTCTTGGTCCGACCGCGCTCTTCGGTGACGAATGCTTGGATTTCGGCTAGGACCTCTTCCCGGCTCATGATGTACCCATCCGAATGGCCCCAGTACTCGCTAAAGCGAGTCTTGAAATCGTAAGATGCCGGGGTTTTCGCTATTTCGTTCTTGAAATCCATCTTGAAGGCTTCATGGGCAACGTCGGCCACCGAAACAGGTTCAGTCGCGAAATTTACGAGCTCCAAACCGCTTCTCCTGATGAGCTGCAAATCGTTCCAGATCCTTCGGAGTGGATAGAATTGAAATCGACCTCGGGAGTCGATTTTACAGGTCTCATGATCATGAAGAAAATCATGGATGATGTTCTTCTTGATTCCCTGTCCGAAGAGCCCGGGAAGGCGAATAATTCGAGTAACCGGAAAATGAGAACGGAAAAACATTTCGAGTTGAGCACGGTGTTTTCCGTACGCATGATTGGTCAGCGCGTATACATCAACAGACTCATCCACTTCGATAGGAGTCGGATAGACGTCGACCGTAGAAATCAGGATTGCCTCTTTGGCCTGGGTCTGTTTGAGGTTGTCGATCAAGTGCTCGATGTGATGAGCGTCGTCTTCAGAGTAAAGGTTCGCTTTCCATTTCTCAGCCCTGGCGCCAGAGCAAACAAGGAGATCAAATCGCTTACCTCGGATCTCTTCGATGTTGGTGGAGCGATAGAGGTTCGAGAAAGACTTTTGGCGCAGCAGGTTGCTGCCGACAAACCCAGTGAAGCCAATCAGAGCATCATTGTTCGACTGATCATTCATTTTGGCGCTTCCTGAATCTCGGATTCGGACGGGGTGAACTCTCCGTTACATGCCTTCCAGAGTGTTTTAAGGATCAAAACATTTCCTTGCCAGCCCATGATTTTCGTTGGGACGGCGCAATTGTCCGGATAGGCCCGTTCCACTGGTGTTTCAGTAACTCGGAATCCCAGTCGAGCAGCCCTGACTGCCAAGTAATAATGCAACTCATACTGGCCAAACACGTTGCGGAAGGGGCGCACCCGTGGATCGAGCAGAAAACGGCGGGAATAAGCACGAAACCCGTTAGTGGTATCCGTGTACCAATAGCGTGCGGCAATAGAGAGCAGAGGGGCGTGAAGTAGTCGGATCCCCCAGTAACGGATTCGCGGGGTATTCACTTCCCGCCCTCCTGAAATGAATCGGGAGCCTTGAATATGATCGAACCCCAATTCAAGCTTTTCTATGAATTCGGGAATAGCCGCCGGATTGTCCTTGTTGTTGCCGTCAATAAGTACGACACCTTCGTATTCATCCGCGCAAATCGCGGCGAGACCAAGTCGCAGTTGAGCACTCAAGCGACCGGGACCGGTCTTGACCAATAGGGAGCGAACCAGGTGATCGCGAAGGTAGGCGTCATCCAGAGAACCGTCCGTGCTTCCGCCGTCGACGAGGAACGTATCCCACTGGGAAGAATAGGGCAACATCCTCTTGAGTTGGGTTCTAATCCGCTCTCCTTCATTGATTACCGGCACCAATATGGCGAAACGGGATTTCTTTTGGGCGAAATCCTTGCGCTCGAAAGATGGCAATTCCCAGTGCAATGGCAAATTCACCATACCATCTCTCGCGACTCTTCCAGGACATTGACCCGGTGTTCGTTCGCCACAGAGCGAGCGGAGGTGCGATCATCCAAGACGTAATACAAGGGGCGATTGCGTGATTCCTGAATCAGACGCCCCAGGTATTCCGCCATAACGGCCAGAACGAGAAAGAGAAGGAAAAACCCGGATGCTGCTAACAGGGAGAGAGTTACCCAGCCTTCAGCTACCCGGGGTTTGAAAAAAAAGACAAGAGCTACATACCCGATATAGATCAAGTTCAAACAGCTGATTACTAGAGCACCGAGCGTCGCGAACCTCAATGGACGGAGAGAATCCGATACCATGATGTCCAGGCCCAAATTCACGGCTTCAGAAAATGTGTAGTATGGCTTCTTGCCGGTATCGGATCGGAATGAGTAGCGAAGGCGCTGAACTGGAAGACCGATGACGTTGGTGATGAGCTTTAAGATCCTTGATTTGTCGCGAGTCCTCCCGATTTGAGAAACTGCCTTTCGGCTAAGCGCGACGAAGTAGGTCGTGTCTCGGTGAAGCTCGATACCCAGCAAACGTTTCGCTACCCAATAAAACGCGTTTCTGAACAAGCGAACGCGTAGAGGGTCCTTGCTAGCATCCGCACGTAGTCCGATTACCACGCTATCCGACTCCAAGCAGCGACGAACGAATTCCGGGATGAGGTTGGGTGGATCCCGATCTGGCATCAGGCAAACGCAAACATCGCCGATAGAAGCGTCCAATCCGGCGGTCAATGCGATCTCGATTCCAAAATTCCGTGAAAGTCGAAGATATCTGACTCCAGGGAAGCGAGTCAGGATCTCCGTCATCTGGCAATCGAATGTCGGATCCACACCGTCTCCGACTAACAGAATCTCGAACTGGTCATAGTGCGCGGAGAGGACTCTATCCACGCTCTCCACGAAAGACATGAGATCGTGCGTGTCTCGTCCGAATGGGCAAATAACGCTGATCAGGATGTCGTCTTTTTTCTTAATCATTTGAACTCTTACCTTGCGGTGGACTCGATTTCGGCGATGATATCGAAGATATTATCTAGCTTCCCTCCCAGTACCAGATTCAAATTCTTGATGCCGTGATTCTTTCTGAAGAGAATCGGACGGGAATCATTCGTTTCGCTACGCGGCAGAACTGTTTTCACCTCCCAGAGCGAGGTTCGGTAAGCCAAGGGACCGATGCCAGGCAAGAAGCGAGCGACATCTTTCGCCATTTTCTCGAAAGCAGTTTCCCTGGGCAGGCTTCTAGGGTCAATACTGGCTTCGCTTTCAGCTTTTTCCTCCCATGAGAAATGCGGAGTAAACCGCACGTGACTCAGAGTATGCAGCCCCTGAGGAGGAAATGGCATGATTGAAAAAAAGGGGCCGTCCATCAATGTGATTCCGAGGTCAGCGATTTCCGACGGAGGCTCAACGAGAGCCATTTCCGTCCACTCATGCCTCAATGGAATAGGGGGGAGTCCTGATCGGATGAGCGGCTCATTGAGGCGGCTATAGGCACAGTGGGTGGCTTTGTGGGTAGAAAT
>CAYNDM010000131.1:0-8245 GCA_964395265.1 uncultured Bacteriovoracaceae bacterium | reverse complement strand
TGAATATTATGTCGAATGATCCCGACCCCGTCGTCCACGTAAAAAGAAAACCCGACAGTCCTGGTGCGGACTGTCGGCCGAAAGCGATTCTCACACTGACAGTGTTGGGGGGTAAGGGTGAGGGTCTCGCTTTGGAGGATCAGAATTCATTCCTGCTGCTCCCGCAGGCAACGCTCGTAGGCCTGTGTTCCTTGCAGCGTGATGACTCCATCCTGCGTGACGCAGCTTCGAGCCAGAGGAGCCTCGTCGTCGGCCTTCCCAGGGGCTTGAGCGTCCTGCCGACCTCGTTTCTCAGGCTGCTTGGAAGCGGCTTCGCCCGGGGCCGTGTCCTGCTCAGTCGAAGCAGGTTCGTCGGCCTGCTGTCCAGCTTGCTGCTGCTCGGAAGGATCGCTTTTTTCTACCAATGCCGGGCCATTTTCAGCATTCGCTAACGCGAGAGTAAATGCGACGCCTAGCGCGGTCGCGATGACGGCAACCGGTTTCTTTCTCATGAAGCCTCCTTGTGAAAATACCCGCTCGCAGCTCTCAAATCCTGCAACCCAGGTGCCACGGAGAAGCTATCCGGCTCTCTCCATCAGGCGCTGGTAGCGGCCTTCGACACGTGCCTCCGCGAGGACGGCGTCGCGGATGAGATCGAGCAGCTGCTCGCGTCGCGCGCGAGGCGGGAGTTCCCCTGGGTCGCGGAGCGCGTAAAGCGTGAAACGATAGCGATGGGCTTGGTCGCGTGGGGGAGGGCAAGGGCCCGCGTAGCCTAGCTTGTTGAGGCTGTTGACCCCCTGCCGGACTCCGTTCGGAAGCGTATCTTGCGGAGGGATTCCCGCCGGCAGATGTCGCAGGTGCCCCGGAATCTGATAGACCACCCAATGAGTCAGCGGTCCACTCGCCCCGTCGAGATCCTCGGCGATCACCGCGAAGGAATGCACGCCTTCGGGAACGTCGTCCCACCGGAGCTCGGGCGAGGAGTTGTCGATGTCGCAGGTATATCGAGGGTCGAAACGTCCGTCCGAATCTATGGCGTCGGTAGAAAGTCTCATCGGTCATCGCTCCTTGCGCAAACAGGATTCCTGCGCTGCAAGCGAGGTGCCCGATGAGAACGCCGTCAGTTCGATGGAGGCGTGGAGTCGTTGGCGCCCGTCTCGCTTGATTGGGAAGCGGAAGATGCTTCAGGAGCGGAAGGTGCAGCGCCCTCGGCCGCTTCGGCAGCGGGATCAGGCAGCGACTCGGGAGGCGACGGCAGCTCAGACTGTGTTTGGTTCTCCTTGGTCGTCTCCTCTTCGGGTTCGATCTCCTCGATCTCGCGCTTGGGAGTCAGGTTCATCATTTTGGCGGTGATGACCCGATTGCGGGGAGGGATCTCGAAACAGCGTTTCTTGCGAACCTGCTGGAGGGCGAAATCCATGCTGGGCATTCGGCGCGCGATCAGGCGCTCGACGAGAAACTCCTTGCCCGGCTCGGCGATATAGACGCTGGATCGAAGTCCGTTGCGCCGGTCCACTTGTTCCTTCTGGAAGACCACGTACGCCTCGTCTTGCGAGCCGCGCAGGCATTTGCCGAAGAACGCGCGGGACTGAAGCACGATCTTTCCCGATTTCGGGTCGATCACCCGCCCCGGATAGACGAACTGGTTAGGAACGCCGCCTTGCAGCCTGAGGAGGTAGACCGCCTTTTCCTGATCGCAGCTTTCACAAGGTTTGGCCGAAGTGACCAGGTAGTGCGCTCCCGGGCCTTCCGAGGATTGGATTTTTCCCAGGATCTCCAGCTCGAAAAGAGGAACCTGAAGCGGTGGGGCCGCCTGGCCGCTGAAGTGGATCCGGCTGCCCTGGGGAGTGCTCTCCACCCGATCGGCCGTGAAGGGAAGGGGAGATGGGCTTGGAGCCTCTGCCGCCTGGCTGCGCGGAGCAGCCAAGAATGTGCTCAAGAAACCACCTAGAAACAGTAAAGCTGAAATGAACAAACGCTGGGAAATCAATCGATTGGCTCTCTTTGTTTGATGCATGCGGCGTATTATTTTGGCTCAAAGTTCTCGGTGCTTTGTGATAAGCATAGCACCTCGACCAAGCCTTGCAATGAATCCCTCGCAGGACTCGTAGGAGAGGACCAAAGTTATGACAAAAGGATCAGATGTATACGTCTCGCTGGAGTTCACGCCGAATCCGAACACCTTGAAGTACTCGGTGAACCGGGAGCTGATCTCGAAGGGAGCCGCCAACTTCCTCAGTCTGGAGGGGCTCGCAAGCGTTCGCCTCTGGCGGGGCGTCTTTTCGGGATCCCTGGAATCGCGGGCGTGATGGTGGGCAAGAACTTCGTAACCGTGACCAAGACCGATGACGGCGACTGGGATGTCGTCCATAAGCAATGCTCGAGCCTGATCGAGGAGCATCTGCGCGAAGGTCTCCCGGCGATGACCGAGACTCATGACATGAACGAAGCCCATAAGGGCGGAGACACCGAGATCGAGAAGCGGATTCGCGAGATCCTGGACAACGAGATCCGGCCGGCGGTGGCGATGGACGGTGGGGATATCACGTTCGAGAAGTTCGAGAACGGCGTCGTCTACCTTTATCTTCAGGGATCGTGCGCAGGTTGCCCGAGCTCGACGATGACCTTGAAGATGGGCATCGAGAACCGGCTGAAGGAAGAGATCCCCGAGATCCAGGAAGTCGTCTCGGTCTGACGGGTCGGCGGCTGGATATGCTGTCGCGCGTTTTGCGGTTTATCTAGCCTCTGTGGTAGAGTTCCGACGATCGGAGGGACGCAATGAAGCCGAACATTTGTATGGCCACGATCCTGATCGCAGCCGTAGGCGCGTCATGCGCGACATCGCCCACGGGGCGAAAGCAACTGATGCTGCTGCCTGAGTCCCAGATGGCGGTCATGGGAGCCCAAGCGTTTCAAGAGATGAAGCGGCAGGTTCCCACCGAAACCGATGCGCGCTGGAACGAATACGTGCGCTGCATCGCCGGGCCGATCACCCAAGCCGCGAAAGAAGAGCTTGAGGTGAAGGAGTGGGAGATCGTGGTTTTCAAGGACAAGTCAGCCAATGCCTTCGCTCTGCCTGGAGGCAAGATCGGGGTCCATACCGGCATCATGGAAGTCGCCAAGACGCCTGCGCAGCTCGCGGCCGTCGTCGGGCATGAGGTGGGGCACGTGATCGCGAGGCATGGCAACGAGCGGGTTTCCCAGGCTGTCGCCGCACAAGGCGGGTTGATCGCCGCGGGAGCGCTGACCAAAGATAACCCTCAACGAAACCTGATCCTCGGTGCATTAGGGCTGGGCGCGCAGTTCGGGATTCTGCTCCCGCACGGGCGGACCCAGGAGTCCGAGGCTGACGAGATCGGATTGAAGCTCATGGCCGAAGCGGGATTCGATCCTCGTGAGAGCATCGAGCTCTGGAAGGATATGAAGGCCGCCAATTCGGGATCGCCTCCCGAATTCCTCTCTACCCACCCGTCGCACGAAACCCGGATCAGCAACCTCAGCTCCAAGATGGATGAGGCGATGCGGATCTACCAAGAGGCACAGAAAAGAGGGGCAAGGCCCGCCTGCAAGAAACCCACTTGAGCAGCTCGCGCTTCATTCGGGTCAGGGCCCGACCAGCTTACTCTTCAGAGCTGCAAGTGACTTGGCTTCCTGTGAACTCGTAAGACTCGGCGCCGACCTTGATCACTAGCTTGTTGCGGGAATCTTTCTCGCCAAAGTACTCCAGGGTGACGATCTCATCGTTGATGGTTTCGTCGTAGGCAGCGAGAGCGGTGACATTTGGACTGCTGTAGAAAGCGACCGCCTGCTCTGCGGGAATCGAAGCGATTTCCACATTCCTAGAGGTGACCGAGATATCGTTGCCACAAAGGCTCTTGATGCCCTGGGAGGTGCAGACGCTGATGCCGGCGGATTTTCCTTCACGGGTTCCCGTGCAGGTGAGCGTGCCGGAAGCAAAAGCCGAAAACGGAGCGGCGATTGCGCAAAGAGTGAGAGCAGAAATGAGAGTCTTCATAATCAATCTCCTTCAAGTCGGTACCACTTCATGTGGAGTTCGTCCGCCTTCGGTTGGCGGTGGTCGTTGACAGGTGGGGGGATATAACAAGATTGACTCAATGCGTCTAGATTTTTGTTTCCAATGCGTGAGGGGCGCATCACCGTAAGGCTGGTCAAAGGGCTTTGAGGTGAGCTTAATCGATTGAAGTAATTGAAGAATTATGGGTGAGACGCCGGTCAGGAAGCTCAGAGAGCCTAGCCAGGAGCTCCGAGCGGCCAGGCGCGGCT
This sequence comes from uncultured Bacteriovoracaceae bacterium, assembly GCA_964395265.1. Taxonomy (GTDB): domain Bacteria; phylum Bdellovibrionota; class UBA1018; order UBA1018; family UBA1018; genus CAYNDM01. The sequence continues at coordinate 3,982 of CAYNDM010000131.1, read as the reverse complement.
GAGGAGCCGGCCTGAGGAGCCAGCCTGAGGAGCGCTTACCAGCTGAAGTTCTGGATTTTGCCGTCTTCGTCCTGGGTTCCGCGTTGCTCGGGGCTTCGGGTCCGGGCCTTGGACGAAGGTTTGCGCGAGGGCTTCTCCTGAGGCTCGGTCTGCGCGAGCATCGGGTGCCCATCGGGGTAGAGCTGGGTGGGTTCTGGATCCAGCTTGAAGCTGGCCAGCGATGAAAGCTGGTGGTTTGAAATAATGATCTTGTCGTATTCGGAGCCTGCGCTCGGATCCCGGTAGGCCTTGAAGCCTTCGCGCAGCGGGATACCCAGGATCGCGCGGCGGATGAGCTGGCTTTTGGGGGCGTTGCTGAAGCGGTATCCGATCACCATGACCGGCTTGTTCTTGTTGCGTTGATCGAGCTTCATCGCCAGGCCCTGCAGCGCCCCGGCAGGATACACGTGGATCTCGAGATTTCCTTCCCATTCGATCACATCCACTTTCACCCCAGAAGGACCCCGGCCGTCCAGCCGGTCGAAGTCGTCCTTTTCAGCGGCCATGACGGACGCAGCAGTGACCAAAAAGACCAGGCTCGTTGCGACAAGAAGTGCTTTCATGGAAATTCCCCTCGTATACGTACAGCGTTATAGGTGACTAAATCAGTCTACTTAGTCTAGTCCCGAAAAAAAATGTGTCTCATGTGACATGGGCGAAAGATCGCCTCTCCTGGCACTCGCTGCCCACAACTGCTATAGCCAAGGGATATGGCACAGAAATTCGCGTTTTCGATGCAGGGGGTGAGCAAGATCTATCCCCCGAACAAGCAGGTCCTCAGGGACATCTGGCTCTCTTTCTACTACGGCGCCAAGATCGGCGTTTTGGGGTTGAACGGGGCGGGTAAATCCACCTTGCTCAAGGTGATGGCCGGGCTTGAAACCAATATCAACGGCGAGGCCCGGCCCGGCGACGGGATCAGCGTAGGGTACCTTCCGCAGGAGCCGGTGCTGGACCCGAAGAAAACCGTGCGCGAAAACGTGATGGACGGCTTAGGAGATGTCGTCAAACACCTGAAGCGCTTTGAAGAGATCTCCAATCTCTTTGCCGACCCGGACTTGGATCCCGATCAGATGGAGAAGCTGCTCGCCGAGCAGGCCGAGATCCAGGAGAAGATCGAGCACGCCAACGGCTGGGATCTCGATCGCACGCTTGAGATCGCGATGGATGCCCTTCGTCTTCCGCCCGCCGACGCGAAGGTGGAGCATCTTTCGGGCGGCGAAAAGCGCCGCGTGGCGCTTTGCAAACTCCTACTCCAGAAGCCTGATCTTCTCTTGCTGGATGAGCCCACCAACCATTTGGATGCCGAGTCGGTCCTTTGGCTCGAACGCTTCCTCAAGGATTACCCGGGGACCGTCGTCGCCGTTACCCACGATCGTTATTTCCTCGACAATATCGCCGGATGGATCCTCGAGCTCGATCGAGGACACGGGATCCCATGGGAAGGAAACTATTCCTCCTGGCTGGCTCAGAAGCAAAACCGATTGGCGCAAGAGGAGAAATCCGAAACCAAGCGCCAGAAGACCTTGGCGCGCGAGCTCGAGTGGATCCAAATGAGCCCGCGTGCCCGTCAGGCCAAGAGCAAGGCGCGCGTTTCGGCCTACGAGAAACTGCTGGCCGAGGATCGCCCCGAGAAGATCGAGGAGATGGAGATCTACATTCCGCCCGGACCTCGGTTGGGCAATCTCGTGATCGAAGCCAACAAGATCTCGAAGTCCTTCGGCGACAAGGTGCTTTTCGAGGATCTCTCGTTCAATATCCCACCGGGCAGCATCGTCGGGATCATCGGCGGGAACGGAGTGGGAAAGACCACGCTCTTTCGCATCCTCACCGGACAGGAAAAGCCGGATTCGGGAACCATACGGGTCGGTGAGAGCGTGAAGCTCGCGTACGTCGATCAGAACCGCGATGCGCTGAACCCCGAAAGCACGGTTTGGGAGGAGATCTCCGACGGCAAGAACGAGACCATCCTGCTTGGAAACCGCGAGGTCCAGTCCCGCGCTTACTGCGCGAGGTTTAACTTCACCGGGTCAGACCAGCAGAAGAAGGTGGGATTCCTCTCCGGCGGCGAACGCAATCGGGTGCACCTCGCGAAGGTGCTGAAGTCCGGCGGCAACGTACTGCTGCTCGACGAGCCGACAAACGACCTGGATGTGAACACGCTTCGCGCTCTCGAAGACGCGCTTCTGAGCTTCGCGGGCTGCGCCATCGTGATCTCGCACGACCGCTGGTTCCTCGATCGTATTTGCACTCACATCATGGCTTTCGAGGGCGACAGCCGTGTGGTGATGGTGGAAGGGAACTTCCAGGATTACGAGGCCGACAAGGTCAAGCGCCTGGGGCCCGAGTCAGTCGAGCCTCATCGCGTGAAGTTCAAGAAGCTGACTCACTAGAACTCGGCTTGCGGACGATGGGATCGCTTTCAGGCTTCCCCGTCATCCTACGATCTTGATTCTGATGCTGGAGCTTCTCCCGAGATCGCGGAGGAACTTGGACTTGTTCTCCCGTTTACCCCGGAGAAACGCATGGGCGAGCAGGCGATTGCCCACCGGCTCGACCGATAAGTGGCGCAGTGTGAGGCGATGCTGCGAGCTCAGCGCGCGGATCAGCTCTGGCAGGTTCAGTCTGGGGTCCTCGGTTTCGAGCTGGCAGTCGAACGAGTGCAAGTGACGGATCAAGCGGTTCTCGAGAAGGCGAAGCGCATGCATGAGCAGCGCGATTCCCAGCGCGAGCAGGAGCGCGAATTGCCCGAACCCTATTCCAACGCAGATTCCGAGCGCGGCGCTGACCCAGAGATTGGCCGCCGTCGTCAGGCCCTCGACCTGATGGTCAACGGCGCGCGAATGGATGACGACGCCGCTGCAGAGCAAGCCGGCCCCGAGCACGATCTGCGCGGCGATCCGGCCGGGATCGCGAATGAATCCTTCCATCCCGGCTTCAGGGATCAGCAAGGAGCCCACGGTGAAAAGGGCAGACGCCACGCAAACCAGGGTAGTGGTTTTCAAGCCGGCGGATTTGCGCTTGAGCTCGCGGTCGAAGCCCAGGATCGCTCCGCAGAGTGCCGCCGCCAGGAGCAGGTTCGTCAAGTTGAGAATCGGGGAGGAGCCAAGTGCCTCCAACCACGCGGGCATTCCCTTATTTTTCTACGTCGAGCCGCGCTTGGCTACGAATTTCGCCATTTGATGGATGATGCTTCGCAGGCTCTCGATCTCGCCTTCCTGCCGGAGGTCGCCCAATCCGATCTCGTGGAGCGCCAGGCCCGGCAGAGGAATGCCGTAGCGCTGCAGGAAGTAGTGAGCGGCCAGAACGGCGGAGCGCCGGTTGGCATCTTTGAAGACATGCGCCAAAACCAAGCCGACATAGATATCGACGGCGGCATCCACCACCGCTCCCGCCTCGGCGAGTTCGGTCGCGCGATGCAGTTTCTCTCTTGCCGTGCGCTTGGGATCGGCAAGCAGGGCGAAAGATTCGGTGCGTCCTGAAGGGAGCGTGATGGTGACAGGTTCCTGTCGCCATGGGTCACCATCGCTTTTGCCCGTAAGGATCTCGTTCAGGCGGGCGAGCTCCGCTGTAGTCAACAGGACTCTCCGAGCTGCCATGCTTTCGGAGACGGCCATGGCTCTTTCGAAACGCGTCAATTCGAGCTGCTTGGCGAGAGATGTCGGACTATTGGGGCTCACGAGGGCCAGCATCGTCTAATCAGGCTGACGGGTCAAGCGTTTGCCAGAAAGCCTCTTTGCCCAGGCGCCGCGTAGAAGGGACTTGCTCTCTATGTTATGATAAGCATGAGAAATGGTTCCGTACCCTGGAACACCACAAGCAAGCGAGCCGCAGAATCCCGGCCATGAAGACGATGGCGGCGATATACAGGTTCAGGAGGCCCGCCCCAAGCTCAAAGAGCCTCCCAAGTACGCCGTGGTCCTTCATAACGATGATTACACGA
>CAYNDM010000130.1:0-8315 GCA_964395265.1 uncultured Bacteriovoracaceae bacterium | reverse complement strand
CCGTCGCCTTGTCCGCCTTGCTCCGCAGCACGCAATTTATCGGGTTCCGTACTCACCAATGACCTCCTAATGAAGTGACGTAGTTACTATGGTGACGGAGCTGAGGTAGTCAAATGACTTTTTTGCAGCTATTTGGAATTGAAGGGATATTTTTGCACGACCGCTAGGCTAACGCAGTGATGACGTGGTCTGAAAGCGCGAAGCCACGGGCGGTGAGCCGGAGACGGTCCGTTTGGTTCGGGTGAGGCTCCAATAAGCCGTCTTTGAGAAAGAGTTGAGCCCGGGCCTGCTGACTGGGCTGGATCAGCCAGTCGACTGGGAATCCGTCGCTGAGCCTCAGGGCGAGCATCCAGCGTTCCAACCCTTTCTGGCTCTCGGTGAGCTCCTCGGTCCACTCGACGGGCGAGCCTCCTTCGGCAAGCAACGAAGCGTATTTATGGAGCGAGGAGACGTTTTTCCATCGGCGTGAAGTCCTCGAATCGAAAGAGTGCGCCGAGGGCCCGAGGCCCAAGTAGGAGTTTCCTTGCCAGTAATTGAGATTATGCCTGGCACGTTTTCCGGGGCGTGCGAAGTTCGAGATCTCATAGTGCTCGAAGCCGTGGGAGGTCATCCAATGGTGGATCTGAAGCAGATGCGCGAGCTGGGTTTCGTCGTCGGGTAGTTCCGGATGCATCCGGTGATGTTTAGGAAGGGTCAGCAGGTAACAACTTAAATGAGTGATCGGGAACGAGGTGAGGGTCGCCAATGCCTCGTTCAAATGCTCCGGGGTCTGTCCCGGAACCCCGCAGAGGAGATCGACCGAGACGTTTTTGAATCCCGCATCGAAGATCGCCTCGAGCGCGTCCAGCGCGGCTTTGCGCGAGTGTACGCGTCCCAGCCTGAGCAAGAGCTCGTCATTCATCGCCTGCACGCCCATGCTGATGCGGTTGACTCCGAGCTGACGATAGGCGCGGAGGGTCTCGAGCTGCACGGAGGAGGGATTCGCTTCCATCGTCCATTCGGTGTTCGGCCCCGTTCTCCTAGCGAGCTCGAGCGGCGCAAGCGCCCGCTGCATCGATTCGGGCGAAGTCATGCTGGGGGTGCCTCCTCCGAAAAAAATTGAATCGATTTCGTCGCTGATCAGCGGTGCGATCTTAGCGCACTCGGCCATCAACGCCGCTTCGAACTTGGGCGCGTCCCCGTCTTTCGTTCTTTCGCGACCCAGAGAATAGAAGTCGCAGTAGTGGCACTTGGTTTCGCAGAAGGGAAAGTGCACGTAGAGGGAACGGATTTTGGATGACATGGATGCAGCAACCTATAGCAGAAATCCGGGACGGTTTCACGAGGCCCTTCGCGATGCAGCTTAAACGAGCGGTCTTTTTGGTGGATTCGCCGGCGGGAGGCTAATAGGCTGGCACGATGGCACCTACGAAACATCTCAAGCCTCAGGAACTGACGCTCTCCAACGGGATCCCGGTTGTGCTCCAACATTACGAGGCGCCAGTCGCGGCGACTTACTGGTGGGTCAATACGGGAAGCGCGGATGAGGCTCCCTCGGAGGCGGGCTTCGCGCATTTCCTGGAGCATATGCTCTTCAAGGACGCGGCGGCCAAGGAGAGCGGCAGGGCTTCAACCGGGCGGATGGCCCGCGCGATCGAATCGCTCGGCGGTGACATCAACGCATATACATCGTTCGAGCAGACAGTGTACCACGTGACCTCGGCAGCTCATCACTGGGAGGAGGTCGTTGACGCGTTCGGGACGATGGCCGCTCCCCAGAAGTTCCTCCGATCCGACTTCGAGCGCGAACGGGAAGTGATTCTCGAAGAGCTGAGAAAGAACAACGATTCGCCATCGAGGCAGCTTTTTCAGGCCCTCTTCTCGGCGACCTACAAAAAGCATCCCTACGGCAAGCCGGTCATCGGGTATCCACGCACCTTGAAAGCCGCGAAGGTCGCGACTCTCGAAGCGTTCTATCGCCGGGCATACGATCCTTCACGGATGGGCCTGATCCTGGTGGGGCCACTGGAGGACGGAACGGGGAAGAGAGTGAAGGGGTTGATGAAGCTCCTCGAGAAGCGCTTCGGTTCGAGAATCCTGGCTCCCAGGCTGAAGCGCAAGGGCCTTTTCGCGCGCGCGGCCGAGCCGGCGCTTCGGACGAGGCTCGAATCCCGAGTCGTTCCGTTCGACGTGAAGGCGCCGACGATCGCTATCTCGTTCAGGACGCCGGATCTTCGTCACGAAGACGTGCCCGCCTTGGATCTGATGTCCGGAATTCTCGGCATGGGTGAGCTGGGCAGGCTCTATCAGCGGCTCTTCTACGAGACCTCGCTGGTGACCAACGCCTCCGGTGGTCTCTACATCCCTCGTGAGCCGGGGATGCTCTATTTTCAGGCCGAGATGAAAGACACCAGCGTGCTGGAGAACGTGGCTTTCGAGATGTTCAAAGAGCTGGCCAGGCTGCGGGACGAAGGACCGACGGACGAGGAGCTGTCGCGGGTCCTGATTTCGGCTGAGAGCGAGAAGCTTTATGCGTCGCAGACAGCGGACGGATTGGCGGGGCGGCTCGGGTTCCTCAAGTACACCATGGGCGACCTGGACTTCGACGAGCAGTACCTGGAAGAGCTTCGCGCCGTCGACCGGAAACGGGTGCAGCAAGTCGCGTCCAAGTACTTCGATCACCGGCGAATGAGCTTGGTGGTGATGGTGCCCAAAGAGGAGAAAGAAATCAGCATCCGGTCCATCGTCGATCGTGCCGATGAAATTTTCACGGGACCCGAGGAGCCGAAGGAGAAGGTGCGCGTCCCCTCGCGGGCCGTGGGGCTGGTTCGCGGCCCGGAGTTCATCAATCGCGCTTCTGGGATCCAACTGGTGTTCCACGAGCGCCCGCACTCCCATGCGTCGGCGATCTATGCCACGGCGCTGGGTGGCCTGCGCCTTGAGCTCGCTCAACCGATCTCCGGTCCCGGCACCGATCACGGCTCGAGCCATATGATGTCGATGACCTGGACCAAGGGCACGCGGACGAAAAACGCCAAAGAGATCGCAGCTGAGATCGAGGGCAGGGCCGCGGGCATGGACGGGAGCTCGGGGCGGAACACGGTCGGCTTGCACCTGACCGGGCTTGCTCGAGACTGGCGATCGCTTTCGTCGATTTTCTCCGAAGTCCTGGTGGAGGCGACCTTTCCCGAGAACGAAGTCAGCCACTCGAGGCGCGTCGTCGAGGATTCGATCCGAAGCATCCGGGATCACTCCGCGCAGCTCTGCAGCCAGCTTTTCCTGGAGACCCTTTTCGAGAACCATCCCTACGGGCGTCCCACGTTAGGCACGCTCGAGAGCATCCAGCTCATCGATTCGTTCAAGCTCCGAAGCTTCCATTCGGCATGGATCCGTCCGGAGCGGCTGGTGCTTTCCGTGGTGGGCGCGGTCAAGCGAGTCGAGGCCGAACGCTGGATCGAGGAGCTCGAGCAGAGGATGGGCTGCGGTTCGGCCAGCCAACCGCACGCATCGATGGTTCGTCTCGACGACGAGCCCCCTCTCAAGGCGCCCCGTTGGGTTGAAAAGCGCCTGGGACGCGAACAGACCCACATCATCGTCGGAGGGCTCGGGACCCGGATCGGGGACGAGGATCGCTATGCGATCAGGCTTCTGCAGAACCTGCTCGGCGGGCAGAGCGGAAGGCTCTTCATCGAGTTGCGCGAGAAGAAGAGCCTGGCGTACACCGTGGCTCCGATTCACATGGAAGGGGTGGAGCGAGGGTATATTGGAACCTATATCGCCTGCTCGCCTTCGAAGGAGAAGGAGGCGCTCAACGGCATCCGCCAGGTGCTCGAGAGGCTGGCGGCGAAGGGGCCGACCACGGCCGAGATGCAGCGCTCTCGGGAGTATTATCTCGGGCATCGCGCGATGGAGCTGCAGAGCGACTACTCGCTGGCGTCCTACTATGCGCTGAATGCGGTCTACGGGCTTCCTTACCTCCCCGAAGAGGCGATCGTGCGGAAGATCCGCTCAGTGACCGCGCGGGATATCCAGAAAGTCTGTCGCAAGTACCTGGTCGAGCCGCATCAGGTGACGAGCATCGTGGGTTAGTCGCGCTACCGCGGGGTCTTTGGGGCTTTGGGCTTGATCCCGCGGGAGCGTAAGCGAAGTGATCAGTCCTCGCTTTCCTCGAACATGCAGGTGTACTTGACGCCCATGTGCTTGATGGCGCGATGAAACTCTTCCTCGGGATGGGGCTCGATGGCGTCGTTGTAAGCATCGCGCACGGCCTCGGCCATGAGCGGCTCCCATGAGCGAATGGGCTTTTTCTTGGCGATGCGATTGATCAGGTCTTCCAGGATTTTTTGCTGCCGGGAGTAAGCGTGATTCCGGGATACATCGATCAGCGGCGCGGTCTTGCCTGATTTCTTGGACTGTTCCATCGCTTTGAAGAAATCGGACTGGGCGTTCAGCCTTTTCTCGAGGCGCTCGCGATAACGGTCGAGGCTGGGTGGAAGGGAAAGACGCTTTTTGGAGACGCGGCCCAATCCTTCCTTGATCTGCTCTGGCGTGGGAGCGGCCGGAATCTGCTCGGGACTGATCCAGTGGATGTCCTTGAGTTGCGAAGGGGTCAGGGGACCGCTGAGCTGGCAAGGCTGCCCAAAGAGCGAGACTCGGATCTCCGCCTGTTGCGCGTATGCGCTCTGCGTTGTGATGCACGTCATCCACAGGTAAAGCAGAATTGAAGCTCGCCGCGCCATGGTCTTCCCCTCAGCCGTCAGATGGATGGCTCCTAGTTTACGCGCAAAGTTCCGTGTCGTCCATGACACAATCAGCCGGTTTGACTCCTTCCTGCATGCGAATAAAATGAATAAAGGGGGTTTAAAAAAACCCGCTGGACCGGAATTCTACGGAGGGCCTAGCCGCAATGTCAGGAAAACAAACTCTCACCCTGGTTGCCCAGCCACAGGCTTACTTCAAGGAACTCGTCACCGAGGCATTGGGGAAAAAGAGCTTGAGCGTCCAGCCTGAAACCGAATTCTATCTTGTGAACTTGCTCAACGAGTTCATGACGGCCAATCATCTGACGGAGACTCCTTTGGCGCTGATGCTCAAGGAGGCCCTGGAGCAGCCTCAGGCCGAGCGACAACGGGTCCTGTTCAAGAAGGTCGGGGACGTCTCGCTCTATGTCGCGGGATACTTTCAGGACAGCCTCAACCGCAAGCTGGTGGACGTCGACTACTACATCGACATGGGCGGGATCGCCTACCAGCAGGTCGCGGTTCGCGCCGAGGAGTTCACTCATCGCGCCGTCTACGAGGAGCTTGCCGACAAGTTCGCGAGCTTCGTGGACGTCCTAGCGGAGATCAGCGACCATACGACCCCGAAAACCGAGAAGGATCTGTTGCGGCTGTACGAGGTCTGGGTCAAGACTCGAAGCGAGCGCGCGGCCAAAGCGCTTCAGGAAGCCGGTATCCTGCCCAACGAGACGATCAAGAAGAACTGGCAGTAAGCGCCGTTCGAAAGCCTGTCATTCCGCGTATTGAGTTTGCTCGACCCGCTCGTCCGACTCGTTCGCTCGGCGTTCATTCGATGTGTACGGACCGCATCTTGTCGCCTGGGGCGATCTTGCGGACGACATCCATGCCCTCGATTACCTGCCCGAAAACGGTGTGCGTCTTGTCCAGGTGGGGCTGGGCGCTGAGCGTGATGTAAAACTGGGAGTCCGCCGAGTCGGGGTCCGATGGCGCGCGGGCCATGGCGAGAGTCCCCTCAGTGTGCCTGCGGTCGTTGAATTCGGCCTTCAGGCGCTGGCCGCTTCCCCCGTTGCCGCTTCCCGAAGGATCCCCTCCCTGGACCACGAAGCCTGGAACGACCCTGTGGAAAACCAGTCCGTTGTAGAATTTCTGGTTGATCAGCTCGACCAGTCTCTTCACCGTTTCAGGAGCGTCGTTCGTGTAGAACTTGAACCGAAACTGGCCCTTGTTCGTGTTCACGACCACCGTCGCGCGCGAGAGGCCGATCGAGTCGACGCTAAGGTCCGGATCGGGATTGGAAGCGGGTTCGACCGCCGCGCCTGCATCGGTTTCCGGCGCCGGGGCTTCGGCCGAGGCAGTCGTGCTGGCAGGAGAGTTGGCCGGCTCTCCGGCATTCGGCTCGGGGGAGTTCAGGTGGTCCCCAAAGGGCATCGGATCGTACTGGGTTTGATAGTAAACCGATCCGGCGATGATTCCGACGACTACGACGGTTGCTACGGTAATGGGAAGCATTCCCAGTCGCATGGTTGACATACTCCTTTGAGGCAAGAGATTATGGCTCTCGTAATTTCATGCCACAAGAGGATTCTTCCAGTCGAATGAGCTTTTACGACCACCTCGACGAGCTACGCGTTCGATTGGTTCGCTGCGCCGTCGTCTTCATGCTGGGATTCGTAGCATGCTACTTCATCTCTGACCATATCCTGGCGATCCTGAAGAAGCCTCTTTTCGCGATCCTCCCTCCTGACCAGCAGAAGCTTTACTTTACGAACCTCTTCGAGAACTTCCTGACTCATCTCAAGATATCGGGATACGCGTCCTTGTTCTTCCTTTCCCCATACTACTTTTACGAGCTCTGGGGGTTCATCGCGCCCGGCCTTTATCCGAGGGAGCGAAAATACGTGATCCCGTTCGTCTCCGCGGCCTCCTTGTTCTTCATTGGGGGCGCGGTGTTCGCCTACACGGTGCTCTTCCCGGTCGGATTCAAGTTTTTCGTGACCTATGGGACCGCGTCCGATGTTCCGATCCTGACGATCGATTCTTATTACAGCACCTGCCTCAAGCTGCTGCTTCTGTTCGGGATCGCCTTTGAGCTTCCGGTCTTGGTCTGCTTGCTAGGATTCCTGGGAGTGGTGGATGCGAAGACTCTCCGGGAGCATCGCAAGACCGCGATCATCGGGATCACGGTGGTCTCGGCGCTCTTCGCTCCCCCGGATGCCGTCTCGATGCTCATTATGATGGCTCCTTTGATCCTGATGTACGAAGGAGCGATTCTGGTCGTCCAGTGGATCAGCGTCCGTCGCAGCGTCCCGGCCACCAAAGCAGTCCCGACGCTGGACGAGAACCAGCCAAGATTTTAGCCTTTCTCCCTCTTGAAAAGGTGTGCTAGATCCACGTCTCAACCTTGCTCAAACTCAGTTCGTTCCCACATGTGGCGGGCGTCTGTAATGGGCTTTTGGGGTTTGTCCCAATATCCACAAGGAGAATTGAAATGTCTGAAAATATTACGAAAGTCGCTGGTTACGAAACTACGTTCATCACTCGCTCGGACATGTCCGAAGACGCCATCAAGGCCCTTCAAGAGCGTCTTTCTGGCGCGATCAAGACCTTTGGTGGCGAAATCGTCCTGACCGAGGACTGGGGCCGGAAGAAGATGGCTTATCCCATCGAAAACGAATCCCGCGGTCACTACACCTACATGGTTTATACGGGCAAAGGGGATGTCGTTCAGGAAGTGGAGCGCAATCTTCGCCTCAACGATCAGGTCATTCGGTTCCTCACGGTCAATTTGGCCAAGGAATTCAATGCCGAAGAATTCGCTCGCAAGCGCTCCGAGACCCAGGCCGCCGCTCGCCGCCGTGAAGAAGAACGGGACGCTCGCCGCGAAGAGCGCAGTGCGGAGCGCCGTAGCCCTGCCATCGATCAGGAAGATTCCGGCGACGAAGAATAAGATGAGCGAAGAGACTCGATCGAGTTTCAACAGCACTGAGCATTTGAGGAGAGGGCGCCCCAACGGTGCCCTCTTTTCTCATGCGACGTGCCGGTTCTGCCGGGATCCTGAGTTGGGCCCTGATTACAAGCATGAGTCGCTTCTCAAGGAGTTTCTCGACGGGCGCGGAGGGCTGATGCCTCGCCGCCTCTCGGGAGTCTGCGGCGAACATCAGCTCCGTCTCAGAATCGAAGTGGGACGAGCCCGGAACCTGGCGCTGATCGCTCGGATGGCAGCTCATGACGAGGATTCACACAAAAACCAGTATGGAACCTAATCCGGTGGCTGACTCTCAGAGCGCGAACCCAGCTCCACCCCGATCGGCCGGGGTCTCGCCGAGGTGGTTCGCCCTGCTTCCGTTTTTCATGAGCGGGGTTCTCTTTTTGAGCCAGTTGTTCGCCGTGTTTTCGCCCCTTCCGATACTTTTGCTTGGGATCCGCGGGGGATGGCGCTTTCTATGGCTCGCGGGATTGACCAACGGGGCGCTGGTCCTGGTGGCCGGAGGTCCTTCCACGCTCGCGCTTTACGCGGTCTTTGTCCTGTCTTTTTCGCTTCTGCTGCCAGAGCTTCTCAAGCGGGGCAGAGGGGTGGAGTTTTCGGGGGTAATGAGC
>CAYNDM010000129.1:0-8381 GCA_964395265.1 uncultured Bacteriovoracaceae bacterium | reverse complement strand
TAATCCCCCTGTCCATAGACCCCCCTGCAGTCCACCTGGTAGTAGACCTCCAAGGCCCGCGTTTCCGAGGCCGCGGCTTTCGAGGGGTATGTTTCCGCCACCAAGCAAGGATGAACACCGAATCAATGAGCGCATTCGAGTGCCTCAGGTGCGCCTGATCGACGAAAAAGGGGAGCAGGTAGGCGTCGTTCCAACCCATCAAGCTTTGCAAATGGCCAAGGACCGCGGTCTGGACCTGATGGAAGTCTCGCCTAACGCGAACCCTCCTGTTTGCAAGATTTGCGACTACGGAAAGTTCAAATACGAGAAGAAAAAGAAAGAGCAGGCTGCCAAGAAAAAGCAGACTGTCATCAAGATCAAAGAAATCCAGCTGCGTCCGCAGACGGATGAGCATGATCGCGATTACAAGTTTCGGAACGCGCGTTCTTTCCTGGAGGACGGCGCCAAGGTGAAGGTAACCATCATGTTCCGTGGCCGTGAGATCGCTTACGCTGACCAGGGCTTCAAAATGATGAAGCAGCTGGCCGAAATGGTAAGTGATATCGCGAGCGTAGAGTCTCAGCCGAAGCTCGAGGGCAAAAAGCTCATCATGGTGATTGCTCCTGGGGCTGGACCGAAGAAAGCCGCTTCGGCAAAGCCGGTCGTGAAGCCGCTGGGAGGGGTTCCTCAGGCCGCCCCCGGGGGTGAAACCTCGCCGAGCGGTAACCCAGAGGAGTGAGCCAGCCAGCATCTCGGGTTCTTCTTGACGGCTTTGGGGTACCTAGAGTAGGTTCCAAGCCCTGAATCATCAGGTTTTTTGTCTTTCTCGCTTTTCCCCCAAGGGAATCAAGCCGTTGAAGGTCATATTGATTCAAATTTTTGAGTTGCTTTCGAGCGGTTGTGCTTGTCCCGATGATGCTGGTGACACGCGACTGGGGTGCGGCTGAAAGCGAAAGCGGAGTACATCTGTGAGGTTGAAATGAAACGGAAGACCAAAAAAGCAGCAGCCAAGCGGTTCTCTTTCACTGCGACTGGCAAAGTGAAGTTCAAGCGGACCAATAAGCGACACAACCTGATGAGCAAGAATTCAGCCCGGAAGCTCGCTCTTCGTCCCGCGGGATATTTGATTCCTGGGGATGTGAGGCACGTCGTGCGCTGCATGCCGTACGGATCCGAGTAATCGTTTTTTTAAGGAGTCAGTATGCCTCGTGCAAAACGTGGATTTAAACGCCGTCGTCGTCACAACAAAGTTTTGGATCGTGCCGAAGGGTTTGTCCTTGGCAGGAAAAACAAATTCCGTCGCACATCGGAAGCCGTGGATCGTGCGTTCATGTACGCCTACCGCGATCGCCGCGCGAAGAAGCGCGAGTTCCGCCAGCTTTGGATCGCCCGCCTTTCGGCGGCCGCCAACGCAAACGACATCAGCTATAGCCGGCTGATCGCCGCGTTGACTAAGGCGCAGATTCAGCTCGATCGCAAGATTCTTTCGGATATCGCGATTGCGGATCCCAAGGCTTTCACTTCGATCGTGGACCAGGTACGCAGTCTAGCTCCTGCCCACTAAGATCCAATGATCCAGAAGCTCGATGCGATAGGCAATCAAGCTTTAAAGGACATCGAATCAGTATCCTCTCTCGAGGGTTTGGAACAGGTTCGTATCGCTGTTCTTGGTAAGAAGGGCGCGTTGAGCGAGGTGCTCAAGGGTCTGGGTTCGGTTTCGGCTGAGGAACGCCCGAAAATCGGCAGCGCAGCCAACGAGTGGAAGCACCGAATCGAGAGCGCGCTCACTTCCCGGAAATCGAGCTTGGAAGAGGCGGCCTTGGATGCGCGTCTCCGACAGGAGCGGATCGATGTCACTTTGCCCGCGCGATCCATTCATCGCGGGACTCCGCACCTGATCACTCAGACCGCCAGAAGAATAATCGAGGTTCTCGGACGATTGGGCTTTGATGTCGTCACGGGGCCCGAGGTCGAGACCGACTACCTTAATTTTGAAGCGGTTAATATTCCGAAGGATCATCCCGCCCGGGATATGCAGGACACGTTCTTCTTGAATCCTAGCGTGGTGCTGCGGACCCATACGACCGCGATTCAGATGCGGGCTCTGCGCTCGCGCAAGCCGCCCATCCGGATCCTTTCTCCAGGCGCGGTGTATCGCTCCGATAGCGACGCGACTCATTCTCCCATGTTCCATCAGATCGAAGGGCTCTGGGTCGATCGAAACGTCCGAATGAGCGATCTCAAGGGGACGTTGGAGCTTTTCGCGAAGGAGATGTTCGGTTCGAGCGCCAAGGTGCGCTTGCGTCCCAGCTATTTTCAGTTCGTCGAGCCAGGGGCTGAGGTCGATGTGAGCTTTGGCAAAGGTTGGCTTGAAATCCTCGGCGCCGGAATGGTTCACCCCCGGCTTTTTGAAATGGCTGGGATCGACCCCAGCGAGTATTCGGGATTCGCCTTCGGCATGGGGATCGAGCGGATCGCGATGCTTCTGCACGGAATTACGGATTTGCGCCTCATGTACCGAGGCGACGTGCGCTTTCTCAGCCAGTTTTGATCTTGAGAGGCCCTCTTGCCTTAGGCGGATGATTTGGCTTGGGCAAGTGAGCGGTGCCCGTAAAACGCCGGGGCTCGGCGGGCGGAATATTCAGTGAGTTCTCACGAGGTGGATGATGCAGGTATCCTTCAATTGGCTGTCTGAACTGGTTGACCTGAGTCAAGTCGGCGGGCCCGAGGGCTTGGCTGCCTTGTTGACCGGACGAGGCTTGGAAGTCGAGGAAGTGCGCTCCTTGGCGCAGGGCTTTGATCATGTCGTGACCGCGCAGATTTTGAAGAAGGATCGACACCCGCAGGCTGACCGATTGAGCGTTTGCCTGGTGACGCTCGGGCAAGGCGAGCCTCTGGAAATCGTTTGTGGCGCTCAGAACATGAAAGCGGGGGACAAGGTCGCGCTGGCTCAGATCGGGGCTCAGCTCCCGAACGGAGTCCGCATCGAGCAAAGCAAGATCCGGGGAGTGGTTTCGAACGGCATGCTTTGCTCCGAAGAAGAGTTGAAGCTCAAAGAGAGCTCAGAAGGGATCCTGATTCTTCCTGAGTCCACCCCGCTGGGGCGCCCACTGGCTGAGGTTTTGGGCCTGAACGATGCGATACTGACCCTCAAGCTCACGGCGAATCGCGGCGATTGCATGAGTCATTTCGGCTTGGCCAGGGACATTGCGGCTGCTCTCGGTCAAAAGCCGAAACGCCCCGAAGCGCCGCTGCTCAATTTCTCCGAGACGCCGATTTCGATTCATCTCGAGGCAGGAGACCAAGCTCCTCAGTTCTATGGGTGTTTGATCGAAGGCGTGAAGGTCGGTCCTTCGCCCGAGTGGGTCGTGAAGAGGCTGGAAGCGCTGGGGAGCCGCTCGATCAATAATGTCGTGGACGCGACCAACCTCGTGATGCTCGAGCTGGGACATCCTGTTCACGCCTACGACGCGGATCGAATCGAAGGAAAGCGGATTCGCGTCCGTATGGCGAAGGAAGGCGAGACTCTGCCTCTCCTGGACGGCACCGAGGTCAAGCTCGCTGGCACGGAGCTCACGATCGCTGACGGAAAGCGCGCGATCGGTCTCGCGGGCGTGATGGGAGGCGGGAATTCCGAGGTCGAAGACGGAACGACGCGCGTGTTCCTCGAATGCGCGGAATTCGATCCCGTGCTGGTTCGCAGAGCGGCGGCCCGCCACGCCAAGCGCACAGAGGCATCGAGCCGTTTCGAAAAGGGCGTCGACCCTCTGGCTCTTCCTCTGGTCATCTCGCGATTGGCTGCCTTGGTGGTTCAGCTCGCCGGCGGGAAAGTGAGCTCGGCTTCGCGCGTGGTGCTTCCCTCGAGAGATCCGTCGAAGTCGAAGCTGGAGCGCAGGATTCAGTTGGACCCCGCTTATATCGGGGCGTTTCTCGGAATGAAGATCGCGCCCGAGCGCGTGGAATCCATTCTTTCCGGGCTGGACTGCCGTATCGAGAAGGAGAGCCCGAGGAAGTGGACGGTCATCGCCCCCAGCTATCGTCGCGATCTCGGGATCAAGGAGGACTTGGCGGAAGAGGTGGCCCGAACCGTGGGATATGACGAGATTCCCTCGACGATTCCTGTTCTGACGTCAGCGCCTGAGCCTCAGCCCCGCTCGCTGGTGGACCAAGCCAAGGACGCTTTGGTGGACGCGGGATTGCTCGAAGCCGTCAATATGGGGTTCACCTCGAGTAAATGGCTGGCTCAGCTCGGATTGAAATCCACAGTCAGGATTCAGAACCCTTTGAGCGAGGAGCAGGAGTATATGGTTCCTTCGCTTCTGCCTGGGCTGATCGGTAACGCGCTGGATAATTGGCGTCACCATTTCGGTTCGGAGAAGCTGGCGATCCGGCTCTTTGAGATCCGTCCGACCTTTCATTTGGAAGGCGACGAGGTGTTGGCCAAGAGCGACACAGAAACCAATATTCGTGAGCAGTGGAAGATCTCGTTCGTTCTTTCAGGTCCACGTTACGCAAGTGCGCTAAGAAACGAGCAAGGAGAGCTGGATTTCTTCGACGTCAAAGGCGTGGTGGAGCGATTGTTCGAAGGGATGGGAACACGCGGAATCCGCTGGAGCCCGCTTTCGACTTCGAAAACTGCCGCGTCAAACCCCATGGCCCCGCTCTTTCACCCGGGGCAGAGTGTCGAGATTTTGGCGGGCAATACGAGCGCAGGATTCGTGGGTATGCTTCACCCTCGAATGGCCAAGGAGCTGAAAACGCGGGACACGCTCTGGATCGGCGAGCTGGACTGGGATTCGATTCAAAAGTTGTCTCGTGCGCCGGGTGAATCACGCCAATTCAAGCCATGGTCGGAGTTTCCTCCGATGGAGCGCGACTTCGCTTTGCTGGTGAACGAGGCCACTTCTGCTGACAAAATCACTCAAGTAGCACTCAAAGCGGGCAGGCCGCTGGCAAAGGTCGCAAAGATTTTCGATGTTTATCGGGGTGCACAGGTCGTCCAGGGGATGACAAGCGTCGCAGTACGAGTTATCTTTTTTGAAGAGGGGCGCAGTCTGCAGGAAGCTGAGACTGAAGCTGCTTCGACCCGGATTCTGGAAGCATGGAAGAAGGAATTGGGGGCTGAACTGCGAGGTTGAGAAGCAGCGTTTTCGCTTCTCATGCGGGATCAAATGGAGAGGAGAAGCAACCCGTGGCGATGACCAAAGCGGATATCGTTGAGGCGCTTTATGAAAAGGTAGGATTTTCGAAGAAGGAAGCGGCCGACCTGGTCGAGCTGGTTTTCGATACGATCAAAGGGACTTTGTCTCAGGGTCAGAAGATCAAGATCTCAGGGTTTGGAAATTTCGTGGTGCGTGAAAAGCGGGCGCGGATCGGAAGAAATCCTCAAACAGGTGAAAGTATTGAGATCTCCGCTCGTCGTGTTCTTACTTTCCGTCCCTCCCAGGTGCTCCGGGCTGAGGTGAACTCGAGCCTGGAAGGAAAGCCGATCCAGCCGGACTCCATCCGTGACGCCGGTGGAGATGAGGATGATGACGAATAAGAGCGTTCATTGATGGACCTGGGTGACCATGAGCAGGCCCGGAACGCATCCTTCCATTCCTGATAAGCTTTATTTTCGAATCGGCGACGTCGCCGATATCGTTGGCGTGAAGCCGTATGTTCTCCGCTACTGGGAGACGGAGTTTTCTTCGATCTCACCCGAGAAGTCCGCGACCGGGCAGAGGGTTTACCGGAAGAGCGATGTGGAGATGCTCCTGTTGATCAAGCATCTCCTATACACCGAGAGGTATTCGATCGAGGGAGCCAGGAACCGAATTCGCGAGCTCAAGCGTGAAGGCGGTCTCAAGAAAGCGGTAGCCTCCAAGGTGGTTTCGGCAGAGGCGAACCCGGAGGACCTCAAGGAGCGTGAACAGCGCCGGCGGCAGCTCCACTCGCTGGGAAAAGAGCTTCGTTCCCTCGCCTCGACTCCGATCCGCGAACTCTTTCGCTATTGATGCTTCGCTATGAATGCAGACGCACGCCGCGGTGGCGGCGTGCTGGCCTGGAGTGCGACTCGTATGACAACGTCAAAGCCGAGTCGATCATCGGGCTCTTCGATTAGTCTGCAATGACGACGGAGGTGTTTTGGCGCTCCTGGGACTCCTGGGATAGAGGAGATGCCTCCTGACTTCCGTTCAAGGTCTTCAGAGATCTCGCACTCCCTATTGGCGTGCCTTCGGAAGGGAAGCGAAGTTCAATTCTCATTCACATGGGTTAAAGGCGCCGAACGAAATCTGCTTACATCGGCGCGCTGGTCTGGATCGGCCGCGGTATGCTGATCAGCTGTCAAAGGATTAGGCGGTTCGCGGTCGAAAACCTCCTTCAATTCGCTGAAATCAGAGAAATTATGCGAGGCATGGCGCTTGCTTTTTGATCTGTCAAAACTCCATCAGTTTTGAAGACGGGAAGCAGTTATGAAACGCATGCACTCCTATCAGAAAGTAGGTTCGGCTCTTGCTCTCGCGCTCACGGCGCTTCAGCCTCTGCCGGTAGCCGCGCAGAACCTGGCAAGTACGCAAGGCCACGTAGGCGATCGGGGGCTGGCCTTCGACCGCAAGCCCAGAAGGCGAGTCAGGCGCAGCATCGCGAGCCTCCCGGCGAAGGTGAAGAGCGATGAGGTGACCCGTGAGATCCCTCTTTGGGAGGAGCAAAGCGGAACGGGGTTCGCGATCTTTCTGGGAGCAGGCGGAGGCTATCTGTTGACTTCCCCAAAAAGCGGAACTCTCGAAGCGGGCAAGTCGGGCCCGACCCTGATGGGGCGAGGCACGCTCTCGTTTTACAACGATTCCTTGAATCTCGATCTATCCCTGGGATGGATGCAAAGCCAGATCAGCGGAAGCCTTGAAACGCAAAGCGAGTCGGGCAAGACCACGAACTATCGCCAGGCCGACGTGATCACGCGCGCGGGACTGGTGGAGTTCAGCCCGAGGCTCAAACTGGGGCAGCGGCTGAGCCTGGGGCCTACCGCGGGAGTGCTCTTCGGCACACAGGCGAACTTCGGCGAATCCGCGATCGATTCGAACGCGCCGGTCTTTCTCGGGCTCAAGGGAGCCTATGGCTGGTACATGAAGCACTATCAGATCCGAGCCGTGCTCCAGGCATCGATGTCGCTGACGATCCCAGAGCGAAGCGCGTACATGACGGTCGCGGGAGTCGAGATCGGCTTGCCTTTGGTGAAAGGAAAGACCCTTTTGCGGGAGCGTGAAGTAACCACGGTTCGGGAAAATTTCCAGGTTGAGACGATCGAGACGGAGCGTACGGTCGTGCAGAAAGTCGTCCAGCCCGTGGACCGGATCAAAGAGGTTCTGGTCTTCACGCTTGATGATCAAGTGGTTCACTTCGAGTTCGATCGCGCGCGGCTCCTGCCTCACTCGCGGAATTTTCTCCTGGGCCTGGGGCGCTACCTGGCCGAGAACCCTGAAAAGTGGGAAAGCGTCCGGATCGTCGGCCATACTGACGAGAGAGGATCGGACGAATACAATCAGAGTCTCTCGGTTGCTCGGGCCGAGTCTGTTCGGCAGGCGTTGGTGCAGGCGGGTGTTCCCACTCAGAAGCTGGATTCACTGGGACTCGGAAAGCGCAGGACGATCGCGTCGGGTGGGGACGAGCTCTCTCACGCGCGCAATCGAAGAGTGGAACTCGGCTTCTCTGGGGTCACCGATGCGCGCGAGCTCCGGGATACGATTCAACGGCTCAGGCTGGCCAACCTTCAGCCTGGGACCTGCCGCGACGGGAAATGCCGTTGATCGTCGCCGGTCCTATCTGATGATGGCGTTTCGGCTCGGACGAAGAATTCTATCGCCGCGATGAGTCGATCTCAAGGCTGAGGAAATCAGTCTCTATCCCAAATAGTCAATGCACTTTGGGACCAGGATTTGGTGCCGATTGGCCACTACTCTGTCCAATACTCGCGATGAGCTCGATGAAGAATCAGGTTGATTCGGAATGAGGCCTGCTGAAAGCGGCGCCTAAACAAGGAGAAATCGATCATGACAAAACTCATGTTGGCAATTTCAGTTCTGGTATTGACCATGGTCTCTGCTTTCGCCGAATCAAATTCGAGTGACGTGAATCAATTCGACTTCGGAAGTGCGCTGAATCCTCCGGCGGAGCAATGTGGGTTTCAGGTAAGACGTTGCGCAGACAGCCTTTCCGGCTGTCAAAGTACCGGAAATACCTGCTGCGGAAAATCGTGGGTCACCTATCAGAACCTCGTGACAAGCCTTTATGATTCAAGGGGCAATCACATCAGGGATGTGACGTTGATCAAAAAGCTTTGCCCGCAGGAATGCTTGGAACACCTCTGAACAGAAGGCAGTCAAAGTCTACTGGTCGTCAGATCACTTCCAGGGGCGAATCAA
>CAYNDM010000128.1:0-8444 GCA_964395265.1 uncultured Bacteriovoracaceae bacterium | reverse complement strand
CCACCCGGCTCATCGATATGGGAGTCGAGCCGTTCCTCGTAGCGAGCTCCATCCTGGGCGTGATCGCGCAGCGCCTGATCCGCAAGGCTTGCAATAAATGCAAGGAGCCCCACACGCCGACCGAATTCGAGATGCAGGAGCTCGGCATGACCTCGATCCCGCCAGGCTCCACGATTTTCAAGGCGGTAGGCTGCCCCTCCTGCTCGCAAAGCGGGTACTCCGGAAGAACGGTGATCCACGAGCTCATGGTCGTGAACGACAAGATCCGATCGCTCATCGTTCGGAGCTCCGACGCGGGCGTCATCAAGAAAGCGGCGCTCGAGGCGGGAATGGTCACCTTGCGCGAGGACGGAATCCGGAAAGTGCTGTCCGGCATCACCACGATCGACGAGCTCTTCAGAGCCACCCACGCGGAGGTTTGATCCGATGCCAATCTTCGACTACAAGGCGCTCGCGCCATCCGGAAAACCGCAACGGGGAATCGTCGAAGCCGAGACCCAGAAGGCCGCGCGCCTCAAGCTCAAGAAGCAGTCGCTCATGGTAGTGGAGATCAGCGAGCGCTCGGCGGCCAGACCCAGGGGCAGCGGGGGATCGAATATCCCTTTTACCGGCGGGAAACCGGGCGTGAAGGACCTGGCACTGATGACCCGCCAGCTGGCGAGCCTGATCAAGGCCAATATCACGCTGGTCGAGGCTCTCACCGCGATGGTCGAGCAGACCGAGAAGGAAAGCCTGAAGGTCGTGCTCTCCCAGGTCCGGCAGGACGTCAACGAGGGGAGCAGCCTCGCCAAAGCCATCGGCAAACACCCCAAGGTCTTCGACACCATCTTCATCAACATGATTGAAGCGGGCGAGAGCTCGGGAACGCTCGGACTGGTCCTTCTCAGGCTGGCCGACCTGAAAGAGGCCCAGATGCGCCTTCGCGGCAAGGTCATCACCGCCATGACCTATCCCGCCCTGATGATGGCCGTCGCGGTCTTCCTGATGATCGCGATCTTCGCCTTCGTCATCCCGCAGCTCACACAGGTCTTCGAGACCAGCGGCAAGCCTCTTCCGGCGATCACCAAGTTCCTGATCGCCGTGAGCTCGATCGTGACCGACTACTGGTGGGTTCTGCTCTTTGCCGCGGGCTCGGCTCTTTACTTTTTCAGGAGCTTCACCCAATCCGAGTCCGGCCGCCCCAAATGGGACCGCTTCAAGCTCCGCATGCCGTTCATGGGATCGCTCATCCGCATGGTCGCCGTAACACGCTTCTCCAGCACGATGGCGACCCTGCTCAGCAGTGGAGTCCCGATCCTGACCTCGATGAATATCGCCAAGAACCTGGTGGGGAACATCCCCATCGCGAACGCGATCGCCAGCGCCAGGGAGAACATCACCGAGGGTCAGTCGATCGCCGATCCGCTCCGCAAGAGCGGCGAGTTCCCTCCCATGGTGATCCACATGATCGCGATCGGAGAGAGGACGGGCGAGCTTCCCAACATGCTCCAGAACGTGGCCGAGACCTACGAGGAGCAGGTCAACGCGAGGATCGAGGCGATGACGGCTTTGCTCGAGCCGGCGATGATCATCGGCATGGGCGGCATGGTCGGCTTCATCGTGATGTCGATCTTCATCCCTCTTTTGGAAATCGGGAACATTAGTTAAACATGAAGGCAAATCGCAAACGAAGGAGAACCTAAAGATGCCTGATCTGAGCAAGCTGAAATCCAATCTAGCCAAGCGCCTGAGTCAAACACGAGGTCAGGACGGCTTCACACTCACCGAGATGCTGATCGTGATCGCCTTGATCGCCATGGTCTCCACATTCGTCGTTTCGAACCTGACGAAGAAGTGGCTCGACGCCAAGGTGAACGCCACCAAGATCACGATGCGCCAACTCGGCACGATCCTCGAGGACTATCGCCGCGACTGCGGGATTTACCCCACTACCGAGCAGGGCCTCGACGCGCTCGTGGTCAAGCCGACGATCGGCCCCGAGTGCAAGAACTACGACCCGGACGGCTACACCGGCAAACAAGGCGGCGGCAAAGGCAATAAGGTGCCAAAAGACGGATTCGACGGGGACTTCTTTTACGAGTCGGATGGCCGCTCCTATGTCCTGAAGACGCTCGGCAACGACCGTATGGAAGGCGGAGAAGGTTTTGACAAGGACTTCACCTCGAACGAGATCGACTAAGAGTCTTGTCTCCGGTGGATTCGGCGATCAGGGGTTCACGCTGACCGAGCTCCTGATCGTGATCGCGCTCATCACGTTGATCACCTTCTTCACCTTGCCCAGCATCTCGAGCGCCTTCAAAGCCTCGCTCAACGGAGCCGCGCGCGAGATGGCCACCGTCACCAAGGAGGCCTACAACGCGGCGGTCATGACCGGCCGGGTCTACCGCGTCGTCTACGACCTCAAGGAGCATCAGTACTGGGTCGAGGCGGGCCCCAACGACTTTCTTCTCGAAACGGCCGAAAGCAAGGAAAAGGAGGAGCGCCGGAAGCGCTTCCGGAGAGCGGACGAGAAAGAAGCCTCCAAGCCGTCTTTCGCGCTGGACAAATCCGTGACCCGGAAGAAACAGTCGCTCCCCCGCGGGGTCGAGTTCGAGGACATCATCCCCGAGCGTGCCGAAGGGCCTGTCACGGAGGGCCAGGTTTACACGCACATCTTTCCCCATGGCATCACTGAGCAGACCGTGATCCACCTCAAGGACCTCTCTGACCACAAGTCCTCCCTCGTCGTGAACGTCCTTTCGGGGAAGACCCGCGTGATCGACCGTTACGTCGATCGCAAGGAGGCTTATGGGACAGACTAAGCGCCTCCTGAGCGACGAATCGGGGTTCACGCTGCTCGAGGTGCTCATCGCGATCACTATCATGCTCATCTCGTTCGCCTCGATCCTCACCATCGAGTCCCAAAGCATCGTGGCCTCCTCCAAAGCCAAGGAGAAGAACATCGTCACGATGCTGGCCAAGAACAAGATGATCGAGTCGGAGCTCGAGTTCGAGGGCAAGACATTCGAGGAGTTCAAGAGCGAGGAAAGCGGGCAGTTCGAGGAACCGTACACCGAGTACACCTGGACCCGTACGGTCAAGGAGATCGAGTTTCCCGAGCTGAACGTCACCTCCGCTTCGGGCGGCAACGATGGGGCGGACGGGACGGGAGCCAACGGCGGCAACACCGTCCAGATCGAGCAGATGACCAAGCTCATCACGCAATACCTCTCGGACGCCGTGCGCGAGGTCACCGTCACGATCTCATGGAATCGCGGGAACACACCCCAGAAGTATTCCGTGTCCACTTATTGGGTGAATTTGAACAGTGAATTCAAAACGACGCAGTGAGCATCACCATTCTCCTATTGCGCGCTTGGGACAAGCGGGATTCACGCTGGTGGAAGTCCTCATCGCCATGGTCCTGCTCGCTTTCATCAGCCTCTCGATCTACCAGACGACGACCCAGATCTACCGCCGGCGCGACATCCTCCAGAACGAGGGCGACTTCTACAACGGGATCCGTCTCGCCATGGGAATCATGGATCGTGACGTATCCGCCATTTACTCGCCCACGATCATACTTCCGGAGAAAACAGGCACGACCACGGCAGCGGACGCGCAGGATATGCAGGCCATCCTCTCTTCGGAGCTGGGGAGAAGCACGGCTTTCTGGAACCCTGCCGTCGACAAGACCGGTATCCGCCCTTCGCGCTTCGTCGGAACCGAGACCAAGATGACGTTCATCTCGATCTCGAATGTCCGGATCTATCGAGACGCTCCCGAGTCGGAGTTCATCAAGGTCACCTATGAGCTGAAGGAGGACCCGTTCCGGCCCGTCGACGATACGAACGCAAGGGTCCTCACCAAGACCAGCAACCCCAGCGCGTTCGACGATGACGACGGGCGCTTGATCAAAAGCCCAGACAGCCGCGAAAGGACCTATCCGCTCCTTCAGGGCGTCAAGAGCCTGAAGTTCCGCTACTGGAGGCAGGACAAGGAACGCTGGGAGAACGATTGGGACAGCGACTCGCAGGACGAGAAGGACCTGATCCCCGACAAGATCGAAGTCGCGCTCGAGGTGGTGGGCCCCACGCGCCTCGAGTTCAAGGGCACTTATGTCATGAGAACGGAGATACCCCTGAATGGGCTGGTTCCAAGCTTTTAAGCGCCGCTACTCAGCAGATCGCTGGTCCGCAGCAAAGCGCTGGCTCGCAGCGAATCGTCGGTCCGCGGCGAACCGCCCGTCCTCGGTGGGTCGTCGGCCCGCGGCGAATCAAGCGCGGGATGAAAAGGGTGTCGCCCTGTTCATGGTTCTCGCTGCCATCACGATCCTGGTAATCCTGGTCACCCAGGTCTCTTACGTCGCCTCGGTGAACCGCAAGATGGCCGATAACGGCCAGGACCAACTGAAAGCGCTTTACCTGGCGAAGAGCGGCCTGAAGCTTTCGCTGCTCAGGCTCAAGGCTTATCAGCACGTCAAAGGAGTGATCCAGACCATGAGCGGCAACTCGGCTGCCGCCGCTTTAGTGCCCAAGGGGATCATCGAGAAGATCTGGAGCTTTCCCTTCATTTTTCCGATCCCTGCGGATATTCCCGGCCTATCGCTCCAGGCGAAGGACCAGATCCTGAAATTCCAGAAAGATTCCGGATTGGACGGCAGCTTCACCTCAATCATCGAGTCAGAGTCCTCGAAGTTCCCCATCAACTCGGTCCTGCCCTCGTTCGCCAAGGCCGCCGAAAACATCGCTCCGAGCCCAAGCCCGAGCCCCTCCCCCGGTGGAACGGCGCGCCCTTCTCCCACCCCGACGCCAGACCCCAACGGGTCGCCGGATGCCAATGCGGGAGGCTTCGATGCCGAGGCCGCACGCAAGAGCCTCGAGACATTCCTCACGCGAATCATCCAGAACAAGTTCGAGGCGGATCCGGACTTCGCCGAGGAGTACCGTGATTTCTCGGTCGAGGAGTTCATGGATTACCTCCTGACCTGGATGGACCGAACCTACGAAGCCCGAGGCGGCGGGCGCGAGGTGATCCCTCCGAAACGCGCCCCGCTCTACTCGATCTCGGAGCTCAGGATGATCCATGGCATCGACGATCGGCTCTACGAGCTCGTCGCCCCTTCTCTCACGACCAGCCGCACTTCGGGGAGCAACGTCAACACCATGACCGAAACCACTTTTCGGGCAATCGTGCCAAACATGACGGACGAGGAAGTCACCGACCGCAAGATCAAACTAATCACTGACGAACAGAGCTTCAAGATCACGGTCAGGGCCCAGGTGAACCAATCCATTCGAGTGATCGAGGCATACGTAACGCTTACCAGCAAAACTGGGGGAACCCGGGGAACTCGGGGGACCCGAGGAAACACCGCCGACCAGCCCCCCGAAGGGGCCCCCCCTCAGGACCCGAATGCCCCGCCAGCATCCGCATCCAAACCTGATGCTGGCCTCAAGGTCACATTCATGCGAATTTTATAGAGGGAACAGCCTATGCGAATTCTAGGACTAGACTTTGGCAGCACCAGCATCAAGGCCGTGGAACTCGAGAGCGCGTTTCGTGGCTTCGAAATCCATGAGTACCATGAGCAACCGATCCCTCCAGAGGCCGATCCGTGGATCGTGGCCCAGGGCTTTCTTGCGAGCCTGTCGAAGTCCCCGGACCGCGTCGTCGTCGCCCTTCGGGCCAGCCAGGCGACCTACCGCAACCTGCAGTTGCCGACCCGGGACCGCAAAGCGATTCAGGCGAGCGTCGGCTTCGAGCTCGAGGACGATCTTCCTTTCGAACTCGAGGACGCCGTCTATGATTCGATCGTCCTGAGCCAAACCGGCAACCAGAGCCAGGTCCATGTAGCCGCGACCCTGAGGAAATACGTCGAGCAGGCCATCTCGAACTGGAATTCCGCCGGAATAGACCCCGACTTGATCACGACCGAGACCTGGGCGTACCGCACGCTGTTCAATCGTATCCTCAGGGACGAACAGCAGGATCAAGCCTCCATGCTGCTTCAGATCGGGCACACGCGGACGATCCTGTATGTTCATCACAAGGGAGTCCCCGTCCTGACCCGCGAGCTCCCTTGGGGAGGACTCGACCTGACCCT
The DNA here is from genome assembly GCA_964395265.1 of uncultured Bacteriovoracaceae bacterium. Classification (GTDB taxonomy): domain Bacteria; phylum Bdellovibrionota; class UBA1018; order UBA1018; family UBA1018; genus CAYNDM01. The sequence continues at coordinate 2,359 of CAYNDM010000128.1, read as the reverse complement.
CGCGATTTCGAGGAAGTACGGGGTCGATATGGAGCAAGCCGAGAAAGCGAAGCTCGAGCACGGGTTCGTTCTTCTCGAGTCCCAGCGTGAGCAAGCCACCGCCGAGCAGATCGAGTTTTCGGATACGATTCTCGAAGCGATCCAAGGCCTGCTTCAGGAAATCCGCCAAGCAGAGCTCGTCACCAAGAGCAGCGCCAAGACCACGATCGGTCAGATCTTCATCTCAGGTGGCGGTTCCCTTCTTCCGGGACTTGCGCGACGGATCGAAGAGGATCTCCTGATCCCGATCAGGAACCTTCAAGCGTTAAGCTCCACGGCATCGTCGGGCGTCACCTACTCGGAGCACACCGAGGCTCATTTCTCGCTGGCCTTGGCGGTCGCGCTTTGCCAGGTGGGCCCTGAGCGATCCTCGGTCATCAATTTGCGCCGTGGCGAGCTGGCTCGAGGAGGGCGAACCCGGGACCTCAACTTCGCGGTCCTGAAAAAACCTTTGATCGCCGCTGGCGTTCTCGCCGCGGTTTTGACCGGCGCGCTCATGGACCAGTCCAACCTGTACCGAACCGAGCTTGAGGAAGTGGATACGCAGCTGGAGCGCGGCATTCGCACGCTTTTCGGGGGGCTCGGGTCCAGCGTAGTGCGAAACTACATTGCCAGCCCCAGCATGCTCCGAAACAACATCGAACGCGAGCTCAACCAGGAGCGCGAACAAGCCAAGCTCTTGAGCTCCAACCAACATTCTCCCTTGGCCTTTCTTCGGGAGCTCTCCAGCTCCATCCCGAAGGACCTGGTCGTGGACATGACCCAATTTCAGGTAGGCTCCTCTCCCGCCTCCCCTTATTCTCAGACCGAGTCGGGCGAAGCGAGCCTGACCTTCCTGCTGAATAGCCCGCAGTCCGCGGATCAGCTGGCTGGAATCCTCGACTCGAAACTCTCTGGGACGCAAAGAAGCAATGTCGAACAGGTCACTCTCCCTGACGGCGCTCCGAGATGGAAAGTGACTTTCACGGGAAAACCCAACGAGGCCAGCTATGGAAACTGAAGGACGCATTGGCCAGCTCTTCTCCAAGATCAGCGAGAAGCTCAACGACCAGGTCTGGTTTCAGCAGCTCCGATCCAAGTGGGAAGAGCTCGATCCCCGGCATCGATTCTACGCCCAGATCGGCGGAGCCGTGCTCCTCCTCCTTGTGGTCGTGGGATGGATGGGCATGGCCTACTGGAACGTGTACAGCCTGAAAAGAGAACTCGCCGAGAAGCAGGATCTGCTCCACATGGTCCAATCCGCCAACGATGAGATGCGACGCCTGAGGGAAACCGGAGGAAGCCGGGGCGGCGGCATGAACGATGGCGTGCCTTGGCCGGAGTACCTCACCTCGGCGGCCACGAATGCCGGCATCGATGCCTCGAAGATCTCGGTCACGAATGAAAAGCCCGCCCCGTCGACCAGCGAGATTCAGGAAACCCTCATGGACATCCAGCTCAAGCAAATCAACATCCGGCAGATCATGCGATTTACCTACCAGCTCGAAACAGGCGGACGCCCGCTGAAAGTCAGGAATCTCGCGATCGACACCGGTGGAGAGGATACCGGCTGGCTGAACGCCACTCTTTCCGTATCCGGGTTCACGGCCAAGCAGTAGACTCTGAAGGAGAACGTATGGCAGACACTTACGCGGCCACCGATAACACTTCCCTGGCAGTCGAATCCCAAGGCACTGGCAGAGCGGCCAAAATCCTGAAGGTGCTGGGCTGGTCGATTTTCGCCCTCTTCTGCCTGACTCTTTTCACGCTATTCAAGCTGCCCGAAGCGCGGATCAAGAGCCTGATCCAGGGGCAGATCGCGGCGGCGCTCGCGGCTCAAGGCTATTCGTTCTCCGCGCAGGAAAGCGAGCTATCGCTGGGCTTGGGCATCGCATACAAGATGAGCGGCGTCACGCTGGTCCAAAACGGATCCAGCTCGGAAATCAAGATCGAGCGGATCGAGGTCGCCCCTACGCTTCTTTCGCTCTTGAGCGGCAAAGTCGGAGGCGATATCCGGCTTGAGCACCAAGGGGGATCTCTCAAGGCCTCGGTCGCGGCCAAGCCAGGGGGCGAAAAATTGGACTTCAGCACCTCCTTCAAAGTCGATCAGCTGGATCTGGGCAAGCTGGGCATTCTTCCCGCGCTTAGCGACATCAAAGGATCCCTCCAGCTGAACGGGTCCGGCACTCTGTCCGGCGACCTGAACGTCCCCTCGAGCTGGAATGGGCAAGTTGCGTTGCGTCCCGCAAAGCTCGTGATCGACTCGCAATCCGTCATGGGGTTCAAGATCCCGCGGGTCGGGGTGATCGAAGGCGCCATCGACCTGAAAATCAACCAAGGT
>CAYNDM010000127.1:0-8452 GCA_964395265.1 uncultured Bacteriovoracaceae bacterium | reverse complement strand
CGCCTCAAACTGAGGGGGGGTTAAACAAAGTCTGTGTTTACCACCCCGCCTATGCGTAAACGCTTATCCTTTCCGAGAGCCTATAGGAGAGCCGGGCAATTCAACCCGTCCCGCCCGAAAAGCCCATAGGGTGCCAGAAGCTCCTGTACCTTGGCCCGCAATTCCTGGAGATTCTCGCGCGTTTTCGTACGGTCTTCAGGAGAGAGCTTCGATGCGATCTCGAACTCCAGGGATGGATCGCAAAGCTGCGCCCTCAGCTCGTCGGCCACGAAGCCCTTGACGTCAGCCGGGCGTGAAGGCCTTCCAGGCTGCTGAAAGAAGTTCGTCCAGCTCGCCGCCGTCCTTTCGGCGGAGTACGCATAGAGAGCGATCCCGTTCACGTTGGTCTTGAGCACGCGCTCCATGTCCGAGATCTTCCAAACCGGCGCCGTCGGCTGGCCGCGGGCGACAATGAAATCGATGGCTCGGCCCAACCGGTTGACGAAGTTGCTATACGGGTCGTTTCCAGAGTCATCCCTCGAGCACTCGGCCGAGTTCCCCGGCCTTCCTTCTTCAGCCACGTTCTGGTCGGTGCAGAACCAGTCGAGGTGCCCTGGAGCCCTGCCGAGATAGCCATAAGCCAAAGCCATCACGTCGTACTCGCCGATCCGAGCCATATGCCGATACAGTTTGCTCGTGTAGTCCATGATCGATCGAGAGATCTGGCCCAAACCCATTCTATCCGCTGTATCCCCGGCGCCGAGATTGCCACGGAAATTATGACGTAGCCCGAGATTGTGACCTAACTCATGGGTCACCATCTCGTGGAAATAACCCGGCATGTACGTTTCGAAGGTATGGCCAGCGGGCACATCGTCGAAGTCCGCGCGGTCATCAAACAAGGGGTCCTGCAGCTCCGGCATCTGCGAGACGACTCGAAGTTCGAGCGAATCGCCCAGCTTCACCACGAAGCGCCTTTTTTCCGTTGCCGCGAATTTCTTCAGAAACTCTCGCTTATGCCGGACCAGAAGAAGATCCGCGCCTCGATCGTCGCCCTGCTCCCGCAGCTGTTGAGCCTGTTCGGTCACTTTGAACCATTCGCGGTAAAGGCTGAGGATCATAGGCCCTTGGATCAGCACGTTGGCTGAAAAAGTCTCCCCAGTGGTCTGATCCGCCATCGAGGGCCCAAGACCGCCGTATGAAGCGGCGTTCACCAGATCCCATTCCAGGATATTGTAGCGGACATCGCCAGGAACCAGCAGCTGGTGCCTGGGATCGTCTACCTCGACGAACTCATAGCTCAGAAGCTTCCGACCCAGGAGTTCCTCGAACTTCTCATTCCATGCGTCAAACGCTCCCGCGAAACTTGCGCGATACTCCTGAGGCACATTCTTGATGAAGTAGTGAACGGTCCTCGTGGGGGCGCCCTCATGAGCGAAGCGCTGGATCTTCTCCCGTGCATTGCGGTCGGTGCCGAAATACCCCACGCCCCGAGTGGGCTCACGAGAGATGAATGCCGGATCTTCGACGATTCCCAGCTTCAGATACCATCGGGCAGTGAGCAGCGTCGTCGGAGCACCGGGCGCACCCTGACCTGCATCCTTCGGCACCATAGTGGATTCGATATCGAAAACGAGAGTGGAGTCAGAGAAATCGAAAGTGGAAGTTCTCGACTCACGAGTAATCCAAGGAATCATCTGACCCGATGGATCGATTTGGCGAGCCAGATCCAGCTTTTGCCCAATGGGAGCGAGATCGATCACCACGGTCTCTCCGTCCTCGCTCACCGCATGAACGGGAAAGCTGAGCAGGAGCTCCTGGGGAGACTGCGACGTGCAGCCAATGATGCACCCCACGAGGCCCAAAACCACTCCTCCCTGGTTCGTGCGCGCGAGAAGGGGAGTGGCATGGATGGGCGCCAAATCCGTCAACTTCAGATCCCCCAAATCCTCATTGACCGTGTCCGAAACCGCGGTGAACACGCCCCCGAAGATCGCCGGCTTGCCGATCAGATCCGTCGGCAAACCGAGCAGCAGCGACTGCGGCTGATCCAAATTCAACGAAACAGCGGGCTCATCCCCGAACCTCGCAGTTGTCTCGATTCTGCCTTCCAGAAGTTTCTTCGCCTGAAGCGATCCGATCGCCAGCAGGGATCCGGCGTTCAACTTCTTTTGAAATGCCGCCGTACCGATCGCCTGAAGCCGGATTTCGTCATCCCCGATCTCTCGATCGACTTCGGGATTGGCTCGCACCAAGTTCCGATCATCGACGATGGGCCTCGAGGGCGCCTTTTGGCAGCCCACAAGAGCCATACTGAAAAGAAAAATTGCCCCCACCCTCCACGCGGCCATCTTCCACGTAGTCATCATACTATCCCCCTAGTTAAATCCCCTAAGGAGCGAAAAGCTCCAAAAAGGCAGCACCAGGTGGCACATCTCGTGCCACAGTGCGAAGAATCGAATCAAATTTTTGATCGGGATTTAATATGTGGCGAAATTTCTCGGAAAAATAAGAGAAATTATTAATTTGTCAAAAACACTCGGGAACTAAATGCAGATCTGAAACTCGGTCGAATGTAAAAGATTTACAAGATTCAGTTCGACCCCAGTGAAAAAAGGACACTGCAATTGATCAATCAGGAAAAAAGACATAAGAAAAAACTCAGCGATGCAACTTTCGACGGAAGCTTCGGCGATCCAATCATTCCAATGTACGGATACTTCCCGCGAGTCGGTCCTGCGGTTTAGCGAAAAAGACATCCGCAAGAATGCCCGCAGGCGTTTTGCGGACCATGGCCTTTTCGGGATCGTGCTGAAACAGGCGTTCTATGAGAACCTCCTGAAGGTCAGAAAGCACGTCAATTTTCGCCATCGCGAAAACACTGCGGCGACTCAAGCGTACTGCGCGATGAGCCTGAAAGAGTTCGACGGCATCAATGCCAGACAGAATTGGGCGAACTGGAGAACCGTCCCGCGGAATCTTTCCGGCCGCCTCCCCAATCGTCCGATCTTTGCGATCGACCTTTGCAGTGGGATGGGCCATTCCACTGAAGTTCTCGCCTTTTACCTTCCTCTAGGATCGAAATTGCTCGGACTCGAATACAACCCTCAATTCGTCGAGGTCGCGAGAACACGTTCCTATCGCGACTCCAATCACCGGGAAGTCCAGGTGGAGTTTCACGCCCAGTCCGTCCTGGATCCATTCATGATGGCGGACGGGACGGAGGTTCCAAGTGACTCGGTCGATTTGGTGAACTGCTGCGGAGCGGTTGGCCACCATTTCGATCCCGAAGCGACTGAGAAACTGGCTGACCAGGTTCAGAGGGTGGTCATGAAGGGGGGCCTAGTCCTCCTGGACTCGGGCAAAGACGGAACCCCGGCTGAAGCTTTGATCAGGATCATGGGTGCTCGAGGCTTTCGCCAGACCCATGCGGCTCGGAGCTGCATCTTGGACCATTACACGCAAATTTGCTTTGTGCGGGACTGACTTCCCGCCGCTCCCCTTTCGGAGCGTTTTCAGGATCCAGAGCGCTTTAGGAGCGAACGCAGGGCGTGAAGCTGATCCACCAGATGCAGGATCACCGGAATGGCCTCGTCGTTCACTCCCAGCGAATGCCTGAGATCCAAAATGAACTGCGCCCGGGCCAGATCCTGCTCGTCGAATTGCAGCGGGTCTTGCCGGGTCGGCACGAGCCACTCGTGCCTGATGTATTCGACGACCGTCTCCTGCCCGACTCCCAAGCGAATACAAGCCTCCTCGATCGAAACCGTCGTTCTGTACCCTTGATCAGGTTCGGACATCGTAGAACTCCTCTCCCCTGGGATCTTCGGGATGCTTCTCGCTCCACCGGCGAATGGCCTGGCTCAGCTCCGGATCGATCCGCGAAGGCATCTTGACCTGGAGGCTGACCATGAGATCCCCTCTTTCGCCTCCTCCCGGTGCGGGCACGCCCTTGCCCCGCACTCGCAGCTTCGTCCCGCTCGAAACGCCAGGAGGAATGCGTAGCATGACTTGCCCGTCCAAAGTGGGTACCCGTACTTCGCCGCCGAACAACGCTTCGGCGAGCGAAATCGGCAGCTCGAGCTCGAGATCCTTTCCGCTGCGCTTAAAACGCGAAGAGGGCTGCACCAGCAGCTCGACATAGACATCGCCGGCCGGGCCTCCGCCTGGAGGCGGCATTGCCTGGCCAGCGAATCGAAGACGAGTTCCCGTATCGACTCCGGGAGGAATCTTCACCTCGAGCCGTTTTCCGCTAGGAAGCGTGATCTGCCTCTCGGCGCCCAGAACCGCGTCCCTGAAGCTGACCTCCATGTGGTAGAGCTCATCCTCTCCGCGGCGCGCGCCCGAGGACCTCCTGGTTCCGGCTCGCGCGCGGCCGAAGAGATCTCGAAGCAGATCTTCGTCGAAACCTTCAGATGCACCTCCTCCTCCGAAAAGATCCTCGAAGGAGAACGAACCGGCATACCTAGAGCCGGGTCCCGTCTGCGTCTCGTAATAGTAAGGCCCTCGCCTGCCCCGAAACGGGCCTTGCTGCTGCTCCTCGGTTTCGCCGCGATCGAACTTAGCCCTTTTTTCCGGTTCGCCGATCTTGTCATAGGCCTCCTGGATCTCCTTGAACCTCGCTTCAGCCGCCTTGTTTCCAGGGTTCAGGTCGGGGTGGTACTTCTTGGCGAGCTTTCGATAGGCGTTTCGGATCTCGTCCTGTGCCGCGGTCTTCGACACGCCGAGCACTCCGTAAGGATCCTTCATCGGCTCCCCCTGCGCGCCGGCTCATCGAAGTCCAGGATCGGGCCCACCGGGACGATGCCGCTCGGGTTCAGGTTCCTATGAGATCCGTAGTAGTGGGCTTTGATATGCCTGAAGTTCGTGGTCTCCCTGAAAGCCGGGATTTGATACAAGGCTCGGAGATAGTCCCAGAGATTCGCATAGTCGGCGATACGCCGCAAATTCGTCTTGAAATGGCTGTAATAGACCACGTCGAATCTCACCAGCGTGACGTACAGAGCGACATCCGCCTCGGTCAGCTGGTCCCCGCAGAGATATCTCTGGGTGCCAAGCACGCGATCCCAGTGATCCAGCTCCGTGAAGAGCTCGCCCACCGCCCTTTCGTACGCATCCTGAGTCAAGGCGAAGCCCGCCTTGTAGACGCCATCGTTGATCGGCCCGTAGATTCGCCCGATCGTCTCGTCGACCCGCGCGGCAAGCTCGACAGGATAGAGCAGAGTCCCCGGGGCCGCGAACCGCGAGAACTCGACGTCGAACATCCGCATGATCTCGAGCGACTCGTTGTTGACGATCGTGGCATGCTTGCGGTCCCATAGAACCGGAACCGTCTCTTCCTCGTCGAAGGCGGGATCCGCTGCCAGATACAGATCGATGAGATCTTTCTTGCCATTGACCGTGTCGGGAATCGTGTCCGGATCGTCTCCGAAGGTCCAACCCCTCTCGTTCCAGATCGGATCGGTCACCGACATCGAGATCACGCTTTCAAGGCCCCGGTGTTTGCGCAGGATCATGGTCCTATGCGACCAGGGGCACGCGGAAGAAACGTAAAGATGGTACCTTCCAGGCTCTGGCACGAAGCGAGTGCTGCCATCCGCCTTCACCCACTCCCGAAAACGCGTCGGAGGACGGACGAAGGCCCCGCCTTCGAACGAGTCCTTGTAGAAGCTGACTTGCCGCGACTGATTCGCCTTTCGCACTTAGGCTCCTCGCTTTCGCCACCAGTATACTCGCTCGCCCGAAGATTGTAAGCGAACAGGGCATCATCATGGTGCGCTCTACGTTTCACACGGCTTGCATGAAGGATTCCCGTGAGCCGGAAAAAGCCGCCCTTTGACGTCGTCGTCGTCGGCACGATCTACCAAGACTACCGGATCCGCGGAGAGTTCTTTCCTGATTCAGGTCAGACGGTGATCGCGGATGAGTTCAGCAGCTCCCCGGGAGGCGGAGGAGCGAACCAGGCGGTGGCCGCGGCTCGATTAGGCGCGAAGACATCCTTGGTGGGAAAAGTCGGATCGGATGCCGAGGCCGAGGATATCGTGCAGAGACTGGAGCAAGCCGGGGTCGACTTGGAGTTTCTGAGTCGCGACCTGGAACCTCCGACCGGCAAGGAGCTGGTCTTCGTGAACCATAGCGGTGAGCGACGAAGCATGGTCCTCCCCGGGGCCAACGAATGGCTCGAGCCCGACGAGATCATGCGCGCCGCCCCTATTCTCACTGAAGCGAAAGCCATCCTGGTCCAAATGGGCATTCCGTTGCACTGCGTGTTGAACGCGATCCGGCTGGGCGCGGGCGGCAGGGGAAAAGTCATTCTCGATGCGTCGCCCTCTTCCGCGCTTCCCGATGAGTTCATGAGCTGGATCGACATCATTCGAGCCGACTACCAAGAAACTCGCCGCCTGAGCGAACGGCTAGCCAGAGGCAGGGAGGCCGCGCGGCTCGCCGCGGAGCGCCTGCTCTGGCGCGGCGTGAAAGCCGCGGTAGCCGAAGCTGAAGGCGGCGAAAACCTCCTGGCCTGGAACGATCACGAGCTTTGGCTCCCGAGCTATGACCTTCAAGCGGTCGACTGCGATGGCGCGTCGGATGCTTTCCTGGCCGCACTCGCCGTCGCGGTCGCGGAGGATCGGCCACTGCCCGAAGCAGGGACGTTCGCGAATGCCGCAGCCGCGCTCGCCAGCTCCGCCTTCGGCACCCAGGCCGCTCTCCCGACCCGGCAAGAGGTCCTTTGCCTGCTCCAGGAAGATGATATCCAGCTTCAGAGAAAGCGCAGGGCGGCATAGCCCGCGCCCCACATCCTGATCAAGCGCTGTTTGACTCTGGATTCTGTCCGCTTCATGATCGCCTCATGCGAATCGCTCTCATTGCGCATGATCGGCAGAAAGACTCCATGGTCGAATGGGCTCGCCACAATTTATCCTTGCTCCAGCGACACCAACTCTTCGCGACCGGGACGACTGGAGGGCGCCTCGAAACGGAGCTTGGCTTGAAAATCCACAAGTACAAGAGCGGCCCGCTCGGGGGAGATCAGCAGATCGGAGCGAAGATCGCCGAGGGCGAAATCGATGTCTTGGTCTTTTTCTGGGATCCGCTGAACCCGCACCCGCACGACGTGGATGTCAAAGCGCTGCTCAGGATCGCGGTGGTTTACGAGGTCGCGGTGGCCTGCAATCGCAAGACGGCGGACTTCCTGTTGACCTCGCCGCTGATGCAACCCTAGTCAATGCCTTGACGTCTCGACTCGCCATTCTCAGTGAAACTCGCTCAGACTTCACCGGTCAACCTCCGATGAGAGATAGGTGAAGGCCCGATTTTGTCTTGCAACTCTCCTCGGTGGCGCTCTGGTCTCTCTGGTATGGGTTTCCAGCCCCGTGAAGGCCAGTACTTTTCTCGAAGGCTTGGAGCTTTTGGACGCCTTGAACAAACCGGCTTCGCCCCCCGCCTGCCCTGACGAGCTTCCTCGGGAGAATCCGGAGAAAAAGGCGACACCGGGAAGCTGCTACGAAGACGCGTCCGGGTCCGAGTGGGCGGAGAAGTACCGGCGTTTCAAGGCCCTTCCGCTGATGGCGCGAGAGCTTGCAGAGAAGCTTTATTGGTCCATGCGAGCCTCAGGGGCGATCACTGGAGAGAGAGCACAAAAGGTCACCGACGCGGACGTTCAAGAGGCTTTTTTCAGGATGAACGGCCTGGAAAATCCCCTGGCGGACGATCCACCGGAAGTCCACACCCTGCTCTGGGAGCGCATCCGCCCTGAGGTGATCCCGGCCCTTGAGATCATAAAACGGGACCAGAATCTGCTTGAGTCCAGGGTCGAGGAGCGCGCCAGAGTCTATGAAACGCTGGTTGAGACCGGAGAGGTGACTGGCGAAGCGCTTCTGGAGCTTCAGCAGGCGCGACATGAGGAGGCTCAGTTCGCGCTTCGATGCGAACCCCTTCTGCTGACCAGCGATCTGATCGCGAGCGTGACTGAGACTCTCCTCTGGGGGCATACCAGCTATTCGGCAAAGCCAATCGCGGCGGGGATCAAGAGGCTGCAGTCCGCGATCCTGGACATTCGGCGTTTTCACTGGAGGGTGGAAACAGTGCTCGGATCCGGACCGATAGCGCCGATCGAGGTCAAGGGCTGGATTCAGCATAAGACCTGGCTCGAGATCAACCGAGTGAGCCCGGAGCTGGCCAAGCGATTCTCGGAGGTCATGAACCGAGGCATCATGGTAGGCCCAAAAGGGCAGCAGGGAATCGTGGAGATCGCGAAAACCGAGAAGTTCTATTCTCAAGGATACCGTTACAAACTGAAAGTCCTCGGTAAGTTCGGAGACTACCGGGTCTATGGTCGCGTCGATCCCAAAACCGGCCGAATCATCTATGACAAGTTCGGCAAGCATGCGGATTTCAATACATTCATCCCGAGCCGCTTTCCGGTCTTCGCTAGGGCGGGAGCGTTCGAGTTTTGACGCTGCCATCCGGCAGTACT
>CAYNDM010000126.1:825-8461 GCA_964395265.1 uncultured Bacteriovoracaceae bacterium | reverse complement strand
ACTCGGATCAATAAAACTCAGCCGGTTAGGTGTCCAGTTTCAGGGGCGCAGTCCACCAAGCATTCGGAGACTCGCAATACAAGCGATCTGATAAATTCTGGATGTTCAGACCCGAGCCCACGTACCGCATAATATGATTCTACGGAATTTGTGAACTGTTTCGCAATTGTGTCACCGCTGATCCATGCGGAAGTTTTTAAAATTCAGCGGTTTAAGAATTCGCTGCTTTCAGAATCCGAGCGCGACTCCAAAGGAAATTGATTGAGATGAGATCTGGGACGTTTGGCTCTCCTGCTCAGGCACCGGGATTTCAAGATCGATTCTGGCGAAATCCAAGGTGACGGAAAGTGGATTTCGATTCCAGAGCTTGCCCATGGTCGCTACGGCACCAAGAGCGATTTCCCGATTGGACATCGATAAAAGCGAGAGATCCCCTGCCACAGGAGAGAACTTGAAATAGGCAAGAGCGCTCTTTCCGTTACCCCACTCTCTTCGGAGGGTCGGAAAAAATTGAGGCCCCATCATCCCACTAAAGCCAAAGGCGTTCGTACCGACGATCATGCTGGTGTAGTAACCCCCGGCTAGAATCCTGACCTCCCAGGGTTTTGAGATGAACGGGAGCGTATAACCCCCTCTGAAATTCACTCCTAAAAACCTCACTGAGTGGGATTCGCTTTCTGAAAGCGGAAGCGCAGTGACGTACCCACTGAGGCCCAGATCCCACGTTCCAGGCGAGAGCCAATAAGTCACGGAGGGCTTGAGCGTCACAACCCAAGAGGAAAACCGAGAAAGCGTGCTTTCCTGATAATCCATATGGGTTCCGCTCAATCCGATTGAGGCGAAAAACTTTTTATCTGCTGGCTTGCCACCTTCTCGCAACAGGTTTTGAGCCTGCGCGATGGTCTTTGAATAGCTCGGAAAAGAAATCTCGATTGGCTCATCGCTGACCGCGCCCCAGGGTGAAACTTCCAGAAGCTTGATCTTGGTTTCTGGATTCTTCAGAAGGAAAACTCTCCGAAAGCTTCCGTCCTTCTGAACCGAGACGGGTTTTCCGTTCATCAGAAGCGATGAGTGGTCCGCTTGATAACTTCCCTTGAGATCCGCGACGACTCGAACTTCCAATTCCTTGGAATCCGCTTTTGTAGAGGGTTTGCCCTGAAGGTACACAGTGATCTGATCGGAGGGAAAGCTCAGGCCAGAAATTTGCTCTTTTTTGGGGATAAAGCGTTTCAGCTGTGCCCTCTCGGTCAAAAGCGTTTGCCAGTCCTCTTGAGCAAACGCAGGGGAGTTTCCCATCCCTAGGATCAAGGTGAGCATTAAGAGAGCACCTACTCGATCCGGCATGCATCGCCAGGAGAGGCGCGTAAGGGTGATGACTGGGATACGATTCACCTCTTTAAGTATACATTCCAACCTAAAAGCCGTTTAGTCTTTTCGACTTAGGGATGAAAACCCTGTTCTAGCTCCGCACCCGTGAACAAGAGACAAATTTCCGTCACGGGTTTTCCACGCCGAAACTACATGCGTTCCCTGTCAAAAAGTTCACGGCCTCCGCGCGAACTCTCGGGCGAGCCCACAAACTTGTAAGACCGCGCTGAATTCGTTCAGGTTAATTCTGCCTGGAGCTGATCCAGGAAGTCCGGTTGCGCGAAGTTCCGTGCATTTTCTATAACCGATCATTATAGTTTATTATGTAAAAATATGTGCTATTCCTTCGAGCGATCAAGCCCTTAGCCTTCATCTGAGTGGTGACAGGAAGCGCTGGCTCAGGGGTTGCTCTTCTACTCATGTGAGAGGCGAAGAGGAAAGGAGTTCAAACCCCTATGATGAGCCCAGAGGTCCGCGAAGTTTTCCAAGGAATCATGGATAGCGGCAAGTTCACTGCGCAGGGTTGCGGGGGCGCAATACTCTTTTAACGTAGTTGCGACGTTTGGAAGTGATTTCGGGGATGGGAGATAAGTAAGAGGGTAAAGAGGCTAAGAGCGCGTAACAAAATGACCTCATAGGTTTCTGTGGCAGATGAGGCGGGCGGCGAGGTTGACCAGTGCCTCATAGTTCTCTGTACGTCTCTCGGTTCGTATCCTGATTTTTGAGGCGAAAAAAAACAGCTCCAAGCGGGCAGGCCATCGGAAGATCCCGCGGCGGGAAGACGACGAAGATCCATCTGGTGTGCGAAAAGTCGGATAGGCCGCTCCATTTTCACCTGAGCGGAGGGAACATTCACGATTGCACGATGGCGGAGCCCCTTCTGGACGCAGTGGAGGTCAAGGAATCCGAGCGCATCATCGGCGATAAAGGATATGACTCCGACGCCATTCGCGAAAAGATTGAAAATCTCGGAGCAAAGGCAGTAATTCCGTTTAAGATCAACCGCAAGAAACCCGGCAGGCTGAAGAAGAAAATATACCGGCGTCGTCATCGGATCGAGAACGCCTTCTGCTCGTTGAAACAGTTTCGGAGCGTGGCAACGCGATACGAGAAGCTAGCCCTGCACTACGCCGGTATGGTGGCCATGGCCTGCATCATCCAATGGCTGAAGAATTGAAAACAGGCTCTAGTAATTGCTCCAAACCTTGAATCTGAATCCTTTGCCTTCCCTGCGGATATCGGTGATGGCCACGCGGGGATCCAAGGTCTTGCTCTTGTAGAATTTGAACAGGAATTCGGTCTGCGGGCTGAAGATCTGCCCGGGAACGAATGCGGCCGAGATCGAGGAGTCGTAGAATTTGGCTCGCTCGGCGGCGCCTGAGTTCTCCAGGAAGGAGAAGAAGCTGTTCTTGAAGTTGGAGGTGGGATCACCGACCTTATAGAGGTACAGCCCCTCCTGCGGGAGATAATGATCGTTGCGGTCCCCATCGTCGTTTATTCCGTTCGGAGGGCTGTCCCAGAAGTTCGACCAAAGGCGCGATTCGACCACCAGATCTCCTGAGGCAGGGGAGTTGCTCTTGATATAGAGGACCTTGCCCGATTCGATGGAGTCTTCGAGGTAGACCTCCTGGGTCGTGAAGTTCTGGATGTTCAAGACCACGGGTTGAGCCCAGTCGAGCTTGAGGCGGTCTCCGGCCGTGAGCGACCCCGGAATCCCTTCGCCCTCCTGCATGATGCTCATCGAGTCGCCTTTCTCTCCACGATATTCGCCGACGTGATATTGGCCGAATTGACGGTGGCCCCATTCGTGGGCGATGATCCGGAGGGCGTCCTTGCGAGTGAGCGCGGCGACCGTCACCCCCGAGCCTGAGACAAGGTTGTCGATGACCTTCATCCCTCCCAATGTGACGGGAGACGGAGCGAAAGCATTGTAGCTGGGGCTATTGGGATCGCCCACGAGTGGGGCCGCTCCAAGAGAGGTGATCGCGCTCCCCGTGGGGAGCTTTGACCCGAATACGTCCCTGAACTTGCTGAACCGAAAGACCAGGATGATGGCGTCGAAGATACCATCGCTTCCCAATTGGTTCGTTCCGTTTCGATACCGGTCGAAGTACTCCGGCGTCAAATTCAAGCCGCGTGGGTTCTTCTTGATGTAGCTGAGGATCTCGTGGCTGAGTCTAACGCCTCCGGTGTCGAATGGAGCCGAGTCCTGGTAGGCTCGGGCTTCATGCTTGGGGACGTAGACCCTTGGGTAGACGTAACCCCTCAAGGTGAATTTCCCGCGGGACATCTTCGAATAGTACTGAGTCAGAGATCCCTCGGAGAGAGTTGAGCCGTCGGGCGCATCAATGAGCTGATTCGCCCACCTGGGCAAGGCGCGCGTCTCTCCCGCCTCGTCCAGCGGAAGGTTCGCTGGCCATTCAGTCACGGGATTGTTGGTCCATGAGCTGTAACCGGGGATGGTCAGCAGGCAGTAGGTTTTGTAGTCGACCCCTCTGCTGGTGCTCTCCTCCTCGCAATGCTCGTAGGTATCGTCGCGATGCTGGACGAACACGATCAGCGCGTTGAGATGACCATGATTCGGAAAACGAAGCTCGACGGCCTTGCCCGTTCTGCTGGAGGGACCGGGCTCGACGGGAAACGGGCCGCTCAGATCCGGTGCGGGAGTCGGAACAGGCGTTGGAGTCGCCTTGGGCGTCGCAGTCGGTTTAGGAGTCGGAGTTGGAGTCGGTTTGGGAGTCGGGACCGGCGTCGGGGTCGGAGCGGGCGTGGGTTTTGGTGTCGGGACCGGTGTCGGCTTCGGAGTAGGGGTCGGCATGGGTTTCGCTGTCGGAACGGGTGTGTTCTCGGGAGACGGCGACGGAGCGACGTCCGGAGTCGGCTGAGGATCCGAGGAGCCTCTGAAGCTCGAGTTGCGACGGATCGTCTGCACCTCTGTTTCGCCTATACAGCCACTCAGCGCGAAGAGCAGGGTCGAGAGGGTCGCCCACCGAAGGATTTGCGTATTCATCCTAAGATAGTTCGACATCATGACCTGATCCCCTGAGTAAAAGTATCTCGCCGGATCGAATCTGAAATAACTCCGCAAAACCTCGAGGCCTTGATGCGCTCAAGGACGGTCGATCCTGGAAGCTGCCTATAATTCCATGGTACGAGGAGATGAAAAAACTTTGAACTGTGTCAGACGAGAGTGAGGCCAGGGTGACACAGGGGGGGCGACTATCCTAGCTCGAGCGCTTGGTCGATTACGTCTTGGGCGTCAGCGCGGATTCTCCGAAGGTGCTCTTCTCCCAGGAAGCTTTCCATATAGATCTTGTAGACGTCTTCGGTCCCCGAAGGACGGGCGGCGAACCAGCCATTTCGGGTCACGATCTTCAGGCCTCCTATGGGAGCGCCATTGCCTGGGGCATGCGTGAGCTTTTGGAGAATACGCTCGCCCGCGAGGGTATCTGATCTCACCTGATCGGGTGAGATCCTCTTGAGAGCGTCGCGAAGCTGCGCGCTGGCGGGCACATCGATGCGTTCGAAAGAAGGAGTACCGAATTCCTCGGTCAGTCGCCGATAGTGCTCTCCTGGATCCTTCCCGGTCCTGGCAAGGATCTCAGCGGCCAAGAGACAGAGAATCATCCCGTCCTTATCCGTGGTCCAGGCTCGTCCGTCCATTCGCAAGAAGGAAGCTCCCGCGCTCTCTTCTCCTCCGAATCCGAGCTCACCTGAGAGCAGGCCATCGACGAACCATTTGAATCCCACGGGGACTTCCGAAAGCCTGCGCCCCAGTCGCGCTGCCACGCGATCGATCATCGAGCTCGAGACGACGGTTTTGCCGATCGCCAAGTCTCGTTTCCATCCGGAGCGATTCGAGAAGAGGTACTCGATGGCGACCGCGAGAAAATGATTGGGGTTCATCAATCCCATGCTCCTGGTCACAATGCCGTGCCGGTCGGAGTCTGGATCGTTTCCGAAGGCGATATCGTAGCGATCCTTCAGAGCCACGAGTCCGGCCATCGCGTAGGGCGAGGAGCAGTCCATCCGGATCTTTCCGTCCTTGTCGAGGCACATGAAGCCGAAGGTCGGATCAATTTCTGTGTTGACCACATCGATGCGCAGACGATAGTCGTCCGCGATCGCCTGCCAGTACGCCAAATTGGATCCGCCCATGGGGTTGACGGCCAGTCGCACCCCCACTTCACGGATCACGTCCAGATCGACCACATTGGACAGCTCGTTCACATAAGGCGCTACGAAATCGGTGAAGTGGATGCGATCGGAGCGGATGGCGCGCTCGTAGGGCAGCATTTTGACCTCTGAGTTGCCTCGGCGCAGAAGCTCGTTCGCGCGGTTCTCGATCCAGGAGGTGACCTCGGTTCCGGCTGGTCCTCCATTGGGAGGATTGTACTTGAACCCGCCATCCGTCGGTGGATTGTGAGAGGGGGTGATCACCACGCCGTCGGCGAGTCCGCTGAATCGGCCCCGGTTGTAGGTCAGGATGGCGCGAGAGATGGCTGGCGTTGGCGTGTAGCCTTGGTCGCGCTGAATGAATGTGTCCACGCTGTTCGCAGCGAAGACCTCGATCGTCGTAGCCAATGCCGGCCGAGAGAGCGCATGGGTGTCGATCCCGAGAAACAGAGGGCCAGCGATTCCCCGATGCTTTCGATAGTCGCAGACCGCTTGTGAAATGGCTAGAATATGGGCCCGGTTGAAGCTTCCTTGAAGCGAGCACCCTCGGTGCCCGGAGGTCCCGAAGCAGACTCGTTCGGCCGCGTTGCTCGGGTCAGGCTCGATCTCGAAGTAAGCTCGCGTCAATCGCTCCGGGTCGATCAGAATCTCTTTCGGAGCGCGTTGGCCCGCGAGTGGATGAGTCTCCATTCTGCCTCCTGGGTGGAACGGAGCTGTGAGGTAGCAAAATTCAGGCTCGAACCAGGAGGCGAGGGGTCTTACTTCGTCCCCTTGCTGCCGAAGCCGCTTTGCCGAAGTTTTTTGAGAGCGCGACTGAGGATCTGCCGGACGCTTGCCTCGGAGCGGCTCAGGCGAGCGGCGATCTCGGCGAAGCTTCGCTCTTCGAGAACCCGCCATTGGATCACTTGCGATTGCTCGGGCGTCAGGCGATCCCATGGCGCGTCGACGTGCGAGCGGGTTTCAAGGCCGTCGAAAGGCTCAAGGCCCGAGGTCCGGGATGGGACTGTCTCCAGGCTCTCGATGCCGGCGGTCGCTATTTCGGTTGGGCTGATGCCTCTTTTTCGCTGATAGTCCAAAAGGACCGATCTGGAGATGACGAATAGCCACTGCGAGAACGGGTATCGGGAGGAGTACTGGCTTCGGCTCCTGTGCAGCTTCATGAAGATCTGCTGAAAAACTTCGTCCTGCTCTTCGCGACGACTCAATCTTCTTTTCAAATATCCATAAACCCGGCCCGCGTAGCGATCATAAAGAGTTTCGAAGGCGCTCGTGTCCCCTTGTTGATATGCGCCCATCAGCGCTTCATCCGTAGGGGGTGCTTTAGGCATCGCGTTCAGTTTACGATGAGGCGGGATAATTTGACACTAGCAACTCTCTAAGCGGACGCTATGCGGATTCCAGCTCTTGAATCACGGTCTTGATTTGGCGGACCGGCGCTTTGCGTTGCGCTTGGATCGCTTTTGACCTGAATTTCTCGAATCGAGCGAGAAGGCCAAGAGCCGAAACGGCGAGAATTGGGATCGCCACGATCCAACTGAGATCCCGCTCGAGCTGGCTGGGACGCGGGGCGGGTGACCGGCGAATCTCGGCGAGCTCGCGTTTTGGCATGGGCGCCACGCTGCCGATGAATTTGGCCGCATATCGGGTCAGGGCTTCATCATCCAGAAGCCAGAGATTGAGGACCGGCGCGAGAACGTTGATCGAGGCGCGATCCCCGAGCGCGGCGGTCAGTAAACGCGTCAGTGTGAACGCCAGATAGCTCAATCTCCTCAGGCGCCGTGGGATCAGCGCCAGAAACGGCATCAGCTCGATCGTTACGTTGAGCCATCTCGGAAGCTTTCGCGCGTAGGGAAGAGCCGTCTCCAGATGAGCGCGTAGGGCTAGGAATCTCATCATCAGGAGAATTGGCGCTGAAGGCGATGAATCGCGCTTGAGGCCGGAGCGCAGGGAGACTGGCGCGGCGAAGATGGACTGAAAAGCGACTTCGCCCAGAAGCCGATGCATCGGTAGGCTGTGGGTGATCCGGGTGGGGAGGCCCCGCAAGCATGCCCAGACTCCGAAGCTGGATGGCGCTGGCGCGACGCCTATGAGA
>CAYNDM010000126.1:0-815 GCA_964395265.1 uncultured Bacteriovoracaceae bacterium | reverse complement strand
CGTGCGACGGGCGACAAGAGCGCCTGGAGCCTCTTCTATTCGCGCGCGGTTCAGTGCCGCGAAAGTGAGCAGGTAGGCCGCGCCCAGCGCCCGGAAATAGAGCGCGCGTACGACACGAGTTTGAGGCGCGTAAGTCGAATCACCCAAGAGCAGGTAATCGACCCAGGCCCAGAAAACCCGATTGTTCGAAACGCGGTCATAAGCCCAGGTACCGAGCGAATAGATGAGGGGCAGGCGCCCGAAGCGGCTGAGAGGGTGGACGGTCGAGGAGTATTCCATCATTCTGAGGATCGCCTCGTAACCAAAAAAGCATCGGCCATCGGGAGTGATGAAGTGCACGGCTCTTTCGGCTTCTTCAGCGGGGATTCCGAAGCGGCTTAGAATTCCCCCGTGCTGATAAGGGATGAAATCGACGCGCCCTTCGGTTCGCGAGCGCCACCGTCTGGACCACTTCCGACAAAAGGAACATTCGGAGTCAAAGAGAAAAATGGGGCGTTTCTCGGGTGGATTGCGGATCGGTAGCCCTTCGATCATGGCTTGAGTTCGGTGCAGCATGGGAGAGAGGAAATGCGAATTCCAAGCCCGGTTTTTGGTTGATCGCGTCACAACCTCCTTGTGGATGTGTTCGGCGAACTAAGGTACCCTGGGTTAGCATGAGCGGCACCACTCTGGCCGAGCCATACGATGTCATCGTCGTCGGGGCGGGAATTTCGGGATCGTTTATCGCGAACGACCTGACGCGGCATAAGCAACGGGTCCTTCTTCTCGAGGCAGGAAGCTTCTTCGCCCGAACCACCTATCCTCGCGCTGAAGTG
>CAYNDM010000125.1:4870-8494 GCA_964395265.1 uncultured Bacteriovoracaceae bacterium | reverse complement strand
CCTCTTCCACATCCACTCCCCCCCCCAGGCTCACGCGACGCTCAAGGGGGGGCTGCGAGACCGGAATCACGGCCTCAAGTCCCTCGTCCCCTCGCGGAGCCGCGCCGGGAGCGCGCTCCGTGAGAGCGCCGATCTTGGCCAGGGCACGGATGTCCTCTTCGTTCTTGCGGATGAACTCGCCCGCCTCCGGAGTCGCGGCCGTGTACATCACGGGAAAATCCACTTTGGGAGAGATATTGTTCTCGCCCCTGAAATTACGGATCGCCTCGACCACCGTCTTGAGATCCCTCACCATCGCCTCGGCCTCCTCGTCGGCGAATCGGGGGTCCGCCTCGGGGAACGGTTGAAGCATCAGCGATGCTCCCTTGCCCTTGCGATAAGGTAGCGACTGCCAGAGCTCCTCGGTCACGAAAGGCATCACCGGGTGCATCAGGTGCAAGAGCTCGTCGAGCACGTATTGAAGCGTGTAAAGCGCCTGCTCGCGAGCCGCCCCGCCTTTACGAAGCGGAAGCTTCGAGAACTCGATGTACCAATCACAGAACTCATGCCAGGTGAAATCGTAAAGCGCCTGCGCCGATTCATTGAGCTCGAAATCGGCAAAACCACTTTCGACCCGTTTCTGCACTTCCTGCAGACGCGAGAGGATCCAGCGATTCACCGGGCTCAGCTCCCTGCGATGAGACAGAAGCCAGGCCGCAAGCCCCTCCTTCGGCTCCGCGAGCGGACCTCCGTTCGCCTCCTCGAACTGCAGGTGCAGGAACTTCGTGGCGTTCCACAGCTTGTTGCAGAACGCCCGGTACCCTTCCACGCGGTCGACCGAGAGCTTGATATCACGCCCCTGGCCCGCCATCGCCGCCAAGGTGAAGCGCAACGGATCGGCTCCGTGCTTGTCGATCAGATCCAGGGGGTCGATCACGTTCCCCTTGGACTTGGACATCTTTTCGCCCTTCTCATCGCGCACCATCGCATGGAGGTAAACCTTGCGGAAAGGCACGTCCCCCATGAAGTGGAGCCCCATCATGATCATGCGGGCCACCCAGAAAAAGATGATGTCGAAACCCGTCTCGAGAATCGAAGTCGGGTAGAACGTCTCAAGAGCCTTGGTCTTATCCGGCCAGCCCAAGGTCGAAAACGGCCAGAGAGCCGAGCTGAACCAGGTATCGAGCACGTCCTCGTCCTGCTTGAGCTGCGAAGCGGGAGCCTTGCAGTGCGAACAGGCCTGGGGCGTCTCGCGCGCGACAGTGATCTCCTGGCATTGGCCGCAGTACCACGCCGGGATCTGATGTCCCCACCAGAGCTGGCGCGAGATGCACCAGTCGCGGATATTGTACATCCACTCGAAATAGGTCTTCTCCCAGGACTTGGGCGTAAAGGTGATCTTGCCCGTCTCGACCGCCTCGATCGCGGGCTTGGCCAGAGGCTCGATCTTCACGAACCACTGCTTGGAGATGATGGGCTCAGCCACCTGGTCGCAGCGCTGGCATAGCCCCACCTTATGGACGTGGTCTTCGGTCTTGACGTGCAAGCCCTTTTCTTTCAGGTCTCCCACCACGCGCTCGCGCGCCTCGGAGAACTTCAGGCCGGCATAGGGGCCGCCTGCCGACGTGATCCTACCGTCCTTGCCCATCACATGGATGCTGGGCAGGTTGTGGCGCTTGCCTAGCTCGTAGTCGTTGAAATCATGAGCCGGCGTGACTTTGAGGGCGCCGCTTCCAAACTCCTGATCCACGTACTCATCCGTGATCACCGGGATCAGGCGCTCCAAGAGCGGAAGCTTGGCGAATTTCCCTTGAAAGTGCTTATAGCGCTCATCCTCGGGATGAACCGCCACGGCCGTATCGCCCAAGAGAGTCTCCGGGCGCGTGGTCGCGATGATCAGCTCGGCAGGCGAGCCGTCGGCGTTCTTCACAGGCGTGCCGTCCTGCTCCACGATCGGATAGCGAATATGCCAGAAGTAGCCCTTGCGCTCCGTGGGGATCACCTCGAGATCCGAAAGCGCCGTCTGGCAGCGCGGACACCAGTTGATGATCCGTTCGCCCCGGTAAATCAGGCCCTCTTCGTACAGAGAAACGAAAACCTCGCGAACCGCCCGCGACAGCCCCTCGTCCATCGTAAAGCGTTCGCGATCCCAATCCAGAGACGAACCCAAGCGCTTCAGTTGATTGCGGATAATGTGTTCGTGCTCTTCCTTCCACTTCCAGGTGCGCTCGAGAAACTTCTCACGTCCCAGATCATGACGCGAAAGCGGCTTGCCTGAAGGGCCCTTCCCTTCCTTCGCGATCGCCTTTTCGACCTGCGCCTGGGTCGCGATCCCCGCGTGGTCCGTACCCGGCAGCCAAAGCGTGTTGTCGCCCTTCATGCGGTGCCAGCGGACCAGGATATCCTGGATCGTATTGGTCAGCGCGTGACCCATGTGCAGCACGCCAGTCACGTTCGGAGGAGGGATCACGATCGAAAAGGCCTTCTGGCCCGGTCGGTTCTCGTCGGCGGCTTTGAAGAACCCATTGCGCTCCCAGTAAGCATAAATCTGGGACTCGAACGCCTGAGGCTCGTAGCTCTTCGGGAGGGGATGCTCGGGGAAATTTGCTTTTTGGTTCTGCATATTGACTGAAATGAACATAACACGGAGGAGGCAGAGCGCCAAATAGGGTCTCACGGGGAATGCCTGCCTGTATGCGCTCTCTTGAGCCGCCACCTCGTCAGGTCATTCTTCAAGTGCTGCCGAAAAAATTCCCAGGGGAGAAAACCTTAACCCGCAGCATCAAGCCAGTGAGGACAGGCCGAGCAAGTCTGCGACACCCCCATCATGGTCAGGCTCGCCGAGCCAGCCATGCTTGAACCTTGAGTTTGAACTCCTGAGCAAACTCAGTGAGCTCACTTGCCTCAAAGAGGCTAGCTTCGTTCGCTGAGTCGTATTCGGCGGCATTCCGTTTTACTCGGCAGGTCTCCACATATTCAGAGTCCTCTCTGGCTTCTTCACCCTGGATCTTTGGAATCGCCGCGATCGTGCGCAAGTGGTGAGATTGCCCCCTGGCTGGCTTGTACCCAGACACATAAAGGAGAATGGTCGCCAAAGTGAGAGAAGCTCGATACGCGTGCGTAAATCTTCCATCTGGTGAGATTCCCTCCACAAGACTATCTAGGATCTCGCGCTCGACAATCGAGAACAAGCCATCAATCTCTTGCTTGCTCGTCTTGTGGGGCTTTAGCCAATCATTGCTCGCCCAGTCGCTTAAGGTCATTTTCCCCTCCGATCACGAAAATCTTCTTTGACTCAAGAACATTCGTCAGAAAGTGATCGGCTTTTGCCCTTCTCTGAACGAACTCCCGTGCCGACACTACATGCGGATTGATTTCACGTGCAATACGTTCGGAGACACCGCTCAAGAGCCTCGTCAACTTTCGAAGCCCCAGCTCTCCGATGACAAAGAGATCGAGATCACTCCCCGGACGTGCATCCCCAGAAGCAACT
This sequence comes from uncultured Bacteriovoracaceae bacterium, assembly GCA_964395265.1. Taxonomy (GTDB): domain Bacteria; phylum Bdellovibrionota; class UBA1018; order UBA1018; family UBA1018; genus CAYNDM01. Next base: position 5,022 of record CAYNDM010000125.1, on the reverse strand, counting down.
GATCCAAATATGAATGCGACTTGTATTTCGGGATCGCTCAGCACGTCCCTGAGAATTTTGGCCACGCCAGTCGTTTTCTCGACCATACTGCGGAGCTCCGGAAAGAGAGGGTGCTCGGTGTTGGCGCTGTAATAGAGTCGATTTCCGTCTTT
>CAYNDM010000125.1:0-4860 GCA_964395265.1 uncultured Bacteriovoracaceae bacterium | reverse complement strand
ACCGAGTGCCTGGAGCTTTTCCAGTTCTAGCTGAACCGGCCGAAGAGATAGCCCTGATCGCCTGTGAAGTTCCCGAAGATAGAGCTCCACTCCGGCCTGTTCAAACAGAAGCCGAAAAATCTCAGCCCTGCTTCTGGATCCTGTAATATGCTCAAGGGGATTCATATGTATTAGTATTGCATACTATCGTATTATAAAAAAATACAATAAATTTTCAATTTAAATTCAATAGTTTACAATAGATAACCCATTTAGAAACAACCCTTACCAGGAAGAAACACAGGAATGTCGTGCTCTTGGAAGATGCACGAAGAAATGACTCATTCAGAAGTATTGAGGAGGCTGAAAAGCAGGATTGCTCTCCATGGATTCGGCCTCCAGTCCGCGCACCATACAAACCGAGTCTCGATGGTATTGGTGCCTTCGCGGCAATGCGACGAATCCAAACTTCTCGTAGAATCGCGGCTTAACGCCCTACCCCCAAGAAAGTAAAACAACCTGTGCTATGAGGGACCTGTGACCGAACCCCGACTCGAGCCCACATTCCGACTCAGCGTTATCATTCCCACCTCGAACCGAAGGGGAATGGCCGAGCGCGCCTGCAGGAGCGTTCTCGAGCAAGACGATCCGATCGGCACCGAAGTCATTGTTGCTGATGACGGCTCACGGGACGAAACAGTCACTTACCTATCCGATGTCTTTCGGGACGAGATCCTCAAGGATCGCTTTCGCGTGATGGCACTGGATCGCACTGGCGATTTAGCCAAGGCCAGGAATCTGGCCGCTGCTTCATCGCGAGGAACCTATCTTGCCTTTCTCGAAGACCTGCACTTTTGGCGTCCCGTGCGCCTGCGCTCGCTCGAACCACTTCTCAAGGGGCATGATCTCATCGTGGCGACTCGCGAGCCCGAGCTCGATAGCTCGGATTGGATTCGCTCGTTTCTCAGCCAGAACCTTTTGGTCGAGAGCTCGATCGTCGTACGTCGCACGCACTTCGAGGAGGTGGGCGGATTTCCCGAAGGGTATGGCGGCCTCCCACTCCCAAAGCGGATCCCTGGCGACGAAAGCTATGAGTTCGCGCTCAAATGCCTGGTTCGGCTGATCGACTCCGGCCAAAAAGACCGGTTCATCCTGAGCCCGGGAGATCAGATCGCGCTGGAGCGCCCTCCCCTTCCCGCTCCCATTGAAAAGATCGAAGAAAAGGTGCAGTCCTTGCGCGAAGTGGTTTCGCTCGTCAAGCTGACGCGAACTCTTCCAAAGCGCTACTGGATCGAGGTAGCCAAGCGAATCGGCGCCACCAGTCGCGGACTTTTCAAATAGCGACGTTCCTGCCGCGGCGACACCTCTGACGCGAGGACCGCTCTTCTGGCCTTGATCTTGAATGGTGCGCCCGTGGAGGATCCATTCATGAAAAGAAAATTGATGACCGCGATAGCGGTATTGAGCCTGGTGAGTGTCGCAGCGTGTTCCGGAAAACAGAAGCGACCTGATTCAGACGAAGCAGCAGGAACCCAGGATTCGTCTCAAGTGAGCGAGTCGCCTGGCATGACTGAAAGCGAAACCCATGACCAAGCCGGCGTCATTGAGGACGAGGGCATGGCCGATGAGAGCGACGCCTCAGGATCCATTGGAACCGAATCGACCGACTCGCCTGGCATGAGCGGCTCTGAATCTTCCGATTCCGTTGGAATGACTCCTGAGTCCTCGACTGAATCCCTGGACACCACCGGTGATGCCGCGGGTACGATGGGAGAAGAATCTGCTTCTTCGACTTCTTCTTCGGATATCAATAAGACCATCAGACAAAGCAGCATCCCGACCGTCGACCAGGCAGGCACCGTCGCCGACATCAACCAGATGAGCGCGGAGCAGTTCGAAAAGCTGGGCTTCAGCGAACAAGCCGCGCAGAACATCGTCTCGGCACGCGAACAGGTGGGCCGCTTCGACAATGTCGAAGCCCTCAATCAAGTTGCAGGAGTCGACCCGTCGACCGTCAGCCGCCTGAGCGACCACCTGGGCGTGAGCCAGGAACAGCAGGCCGGGCAGGAAGCGATGGGATCGGAAGTCTCGGCTGAATCGAGCTCAGACATGGATTCATCCGACTCCGCGATGACCGAATAACCTCACATCGGATAGTTCCTGAAGGCGATTGCCGGGCTCGCTTGTGGCGAGTCGATGCAGCCTATGGGGGTTGACGAGTCTGAGAGATAGTTGAATCACGCACTCCAGGGGCAGCGGAAAAAACCCAGCTGCCCCTGGGAGCGTTCACAGATTCAGAGCTTATAGATCCAGCGCGCGGATCTCCTCACGCACTTCTTCGAGACTGGGCGAGATCTCAAGCGGTCGGACCGATCTCATCATTTCAGTGTACTCCTCGCGGTGAGTTCGACCGGCCTCGTTCATTTCCAGATTGAATAGCCTCCAGCAAGGCAGCGGGTGCGTCGCCAGTTCCCCCTGTATTCTCGGGGGCGGAGCACAGCTTCCCGCAGTAACTCCGATCAGAGTGTCGATGCAGGCGTTCCGATCGGATTCGGGCAACATCGCCAAGAACCCTGGGCGAAATCCGCTTGGAGAGATCCCGGCTCGAAGCAAAAGCTCGAGTCCCACTTCGTCCGCCTCCTGCTCTTCCCAGCCATGCTTCATCTCCAAGGGGAGCAGTTCCCTCTCGAGTCTGTACTTGCGCTCCATCGCCTTATCGTACCCGGGCCGAATCGTACCGATCCACTCATTCAGCCTCTGCAGTTCCACTTCGATTTGAGCGAGCCGCTTCTCCACCTGTTCTTCCGAAAGGACAGGTGAAGCGCCTTCTTCCGGATTCCGCAGTTTTTGGCGCTCGGCCCCCAAGTCGCGCTTCAACTGCTGCAGTGTCTGAAGCTGCCAATCCCGCATTTCGGCGTACGCCTTGAGTCCCATGTATTCGGCGCTATCCGAGTACTCGAAGGGAAGGACATTTCCACCGCCCCCGAAAGGGCTCTCATGGCGCAATAAGAGGTGTGATACCTCATGGGCCAGGATCGCCGCGATCATCTCGGCGCTATCCGCTTGTTTGAACGTGCCCAACTTCAGTACCAGCATGGCATCGACCGGAGACGCGCTCCCTCCCACCTTTTCGGATCGCTCGAAACGCAAGCAGGCGCGATCCGGATCGAGCTCTCCATTGATCAGCTCGGGTGATCCTTCTGCCAGTCGCCTCAGGATCGCACGAAGGTAAGCTTGGGTCTTAGGGAGGAGCGGGCTGCTTTCGCAGGCTCGATAGGCTTCCAGCTGAGGCCTACTCAATCGCCCAAGACGATGGGCCCAAACCGGAGGACTGATTGCCATCAGTGCCGCCATCAATGCCAGGATGCTTGTCTTCTGAATCATGCGATCTCCCGCGTCCCCTAAATGAGGTTCAGGAGTCTTATCAAAAATAACGCATGGCGTCAATATCGCACATAAAAAAGGGGCCAGTCCCCCGGCCCCTCTTCTCAATTCCATATTCCTGAATAATGACGCTCTCAGTGATGGTGTTCGCCTTCGCCATGGGCGTGGCCGTGTTCCATCTCCTCTTTCGTCGCATCCCGAATATCCAGCACTTCGACGTCAAAAGTGAGCGTCACGCCTGCGAGCGGGTGATTGCCATCGATCATGACCTTGTCGCCTTGAACGCCTTCCACGCGAAATAAAACTCCGTGGCCTTCGGGAGTATGGGCTTCGAAAGCCATACCCGGGGCAACCTGGGCATCGGCAGGGAACTGCGAGCGATTCACGGTCAGTTTCAGCTCTGGATTCACTTCTCCGTAGGCATCCGCTGGAGGGATGGTGACTTTCTTTTTGGCACCCTGGTCCAAGCCCTCGAGAGCCGTTTCAAGCCCGGGGATGATCTGAGAAGCTCCGTGCAGGTACGTGAACGGATCCTTCGCATCGGCCTCGTCCAGGACCTCCCCTTCGGCATTAGTCAGCGAATACGCGAGATTGACGACTTTTCCGTTCTTAATCATAGGCAGATCCTTTCATTCTCCTGCGCCACTCCTGGGGCACGCGTCTTTGGCCGTCCGATTCCTGACATGGAACCCACCGACCCTCTCTTAGGTGGTAACAGCTTTCGTGCCCAGGCGCTCTAAAAAACGTTCCTGGCGCTTTTCGAGCAGGCGGCGAAACAGCCGTGAAAGGGCGGGTCAACTCAGCTGGATGTTGCCTCAGTGAACTCTAGCGAAATAGGGCTAAGTCTATATTGCCGGAATGATTGCTGTGCCTGATCGCGCGAGGAAAGAACGGGGTCTTGAACGGGCCATCGAATATCGAGATCGGGGTCGTTCCACATGATCCCTGCTTCGCCTTTCGGATTGTAGTAGCCGTCCACCTTGTAGACCACGTCAGCGGGCATATCTCCCAACACGCAAAAGCCATGCGCGAATCCGAAAGGCACCCATAGCTGCAACCCGTTGAGGTCGCTCAACTCGATTCCCACATGCTTTCCAAACGTGGGGGAATGAGGGCGTATGTCGACCACCACATCCCAAACTCGACCACGTACGACACCGACGAGCTTACCCTGGCAAGGATCCACTTGATAGTGCAGCCCTCGCAGCACTCCCGGAGCCGACCTGGAATGATTATCCTGGACGTACTCCGAAGGAATTCCGTGCTCTTCGAAACGCCTGCGATTGAATCTTTCCACGAAAAATCCTCTCTGGTCGCCGAAGACGTTCAGCTCGATCAACTTCAATCCAGGCAGCCCAAGCTCTCTAACCTTCATGGCAGTAAAGCTCCATGCATTCATTCACGGCGCTCCGCCAATCCGGGAGCGCCACATCGAAAGTCTCTAGGGCTTTGGCGGTGTCGAGTCGGGAGTTCAACGGCCTTCTCGCAGAAGTGGGA
>CAYNDM010000124.1:0-8510 GCA_964395265.1 uncultured Bacteriovoracaceae bacterium | reverse complement strand
TGCTTATGGACCAGCAGATTTGATGATTGGGGGACCCGACCATGACCACCGCACTCAATGTCCGAACCAGTCCGCTCGCATCGCTGACCGGCCTGGTCTGCATGGCTCTTTTTGCAATGAGCGCATCTGCGCAAGAAGATTTCCATACGCAAGACGACTCCCAAGAAGCCGAGACCTTCATGCTGGAGCCAGAGATCGAAAGCGAGAATGATGCGCCACATTTCACGAGCCCCTCCCTCCCCTACGAGGAGCTCGAGCCCGCCAACGAGATCGTTCCGGAAGAGCTCGATGTCAGCGAAGGCATGGAGATCGCTTCTCTGTCCCCCTCGAGAACCCCCGCCTCGATCGGGGATAATGAGAAGGAGAGCCAAGGCGATGCCTCATTCCTCGATCGCTTCTCGGTGAGCTACTACGGGTTCTTTTACGGACCATCGGTGAAGAATCCTTCGAGCTATCAACCGACCCTCGAAGGAAATGCCGATCCTACGCGACCCATCACCGTCAGAAACTATCTCAGCTTGGGCTACGGATTGACCGAGGACATCTCCTTGAGCGGCACCGCGTATTTTTCCTGGATTCCGGTTCTGGGGGGACGGGTGGACATGGAAGATCCGTTCTTGCGCCTCTCCCACGACTCGCTTTTCTCGACGGACAAATGGAATCTCTATTCCGACATTCGAGTCCACCTCCCAGTGACCATGGCGTCGCGTGAGATGGACATGCTCAGCGCGGTTCAGACGGTTCAGGTCCTCTCATACAGCGGATTCGGCCGATTAGGGCTGAGCCTGGCCGGCTCGGCACGCTACAACTTCTTCGGCTCGCAAGGAACCGGTTACGATGCGGAGCTCTACATCGCGCCGGCGGCCTATTATCGAGTGGGGCCGCGGCTCTCTTTCACGCTGACGTACGAGCTAGGCGGAAATCACGTGCTCGGCGGAGCCCCATTCGTACTCGAGGCCGATGAAGCGGACATTGAGCCCGGCTTCAGCTTGGACCTCACCGATACGCTCAATATCAGCCCTTATCTGAATATCCCCACCCGCAACGGCATCAGTCTCGCCTCGACGTCGATCGAGATGATGCTGACGTGGTTCATCTACTGAGCGTTGGTCATCGCCGCTAGCCATGGCCGCGGCAGCCCTGTCCGCGCAGGAGCATCCGTCTTTCGCTCATCGGATCCGGACCACGAGCACGTCCTGAACATTGGTTCCGCTCGGTTTCTCCGGCAGCAGCGCCCCGATAGGTTCCAACGCCGAGGCAGAGTCAAAGCGCGAAAGACTGGACCTCAGGCGTTCGAGCGAACGCGCGTTCATGAGTCTCTTGCCCTGCTGCCGAGCCAAGTGTGCCCCGGAGGATCGCGACACTCCATCCACGCCATCGGAGCTGAGCGCCAGGATCTCGACCGCGCCATCCCGAATCTCGGCGGCGAAAGCGATGGCGAGCGCGGCGGCGATTTGAGTCATTCTTCCTCCTCGTCCCCGAGGGCCTTGCCCCAGGCTCAATCGAGGCTCCCCACCGAAAAGAAAAACGCCACAGCGGCCTGCGCGAATCCAATGGCGGACCTTGCGTTCGGTCAAACCAACCCAGGATTTCCAGTCCATTGGGCGTAGGCTCTCGCCCTCTGTGACGGCCACTTCGTGCCTGGAGACAAGATCCAGCCAGGCTCTCACCCACTTCGAATTGTCCGCGAGGACTTCGTGGGGAATTCGACCATCCCAAAAAGGACCGCTCCCCACGACCTGCGGCCCGAAGGGATAGACATCGGAGATCACGCTCACCCGAGCTTTCACCTGAGGGGCCAGAACATTCAGCCAGTGGGCCGCGCCCCCTCCTTTCAAAGCGCAAAGCCGGGAGCGGATCGCGTTCATTCGTGCGATCGAAGCGGAGCTTGCGTAGAGCCGCTCAAGCCGCGCGCGGAGCTCTTGCTCAGAAATCGACGCGGGCTTGATCCATGCGAGGCTCGATGCTCCCCCTGAAAGATGGACGTGGAGCCCCTGCACGCGCCGTTCCCGAAGCGAATCAAAGAGCTCCAGGATCGCGGCGCCGGCCGCGAAGCTTCCAGGTCCGGGCAGCGGATGTTCGCCCCCAACCACCCGCGCTCCTCGAAAAACACGGATCGCGCCGTCTGTCGCCTGGGACGCATCGGATCTCGCCGGACACACGATCAACCCCGGTGCCGGGTCCTTTTCGTGGGGAATCAGCGCCTGAGCCGTGCTCAGTGCGGCCTTCCCCCAGCAGAGAAACGCCTCATTTGCGCCAAGTTTTCGCCGTACTCCCAGGAGCTTGGCCGGTGAAACCGCCTCCAAGGCCTCATCCTTGAGCTGAAGGAGTGTTAAGAGACGATTTTCAGTGCTTTTTGTCCGCAAAGTTTTCACGTTATACTTGTATGGCATGGCTAAATTGCCAACGCCACACTGGTATTTGAACGTCAACGGTGTCAAGACCGGTCCATACACTCGCGATCAGATCCTAGGCCTCTTGGAGGACGGGGAGATTCGCGCCGACTCCAAAGTGACGTCTCACAAGGTCCATCACCAGTGGATCACGATCGAACAGTTCATCGCCATGAAGAAACGACCCGCCGCTCCCGCGAGCGGGAATTTCGAACCGCCGCCTCGCCCTCCCGAAGTCGAGCAGGAGAGGACGCTCACCCAAGCCATTCAGCGCGACGACGATCCGACGATTACGCTCTTCACCGCTCTGCAAGTCTCGAAGGAAAGAAAAACTCATTCCCGCGACGGTACGCTACAGGCGGAAGTTCATTCCGATTGGGCCGCCGCCTCGCAGGATTCCCGGCGCGTCCCACCCCAGTTGCTGATGGTCCTCACGATCGGCGCAGTCCTGTCGGGCGCCGTATGGGGAACTTGGCATATTCTCAAAAATCTCGCCGAACCAGACTCCGCGGAGAGCCGCTCCGTCGGAGCCACGGACGAAGGCCCGAGCGCCACGGCTCGTTCGATGACGCGCACGCCGATCACTCCTCGCCCAGCCGCGGCGGCACCCTTTTCGCGACCAGCGCCCCCGGTTTCTCGTGCGGCTGCATCCCCGGTCCGCACCGCTCCGCCGCGCGCGATCGTGAACCCAATTCGGCCGGTCGAAGACCGGAGAGACGACCGGGAACGCCTTGAGCGTGAGAAGCGCGAGCGCACTGAACGAGACCGCGAAGCTCGGGAAAGAGAGCTTCAGGCGCGAGAAGAGCGCGAATATGACCAATCGGAAGACGTGGACGAAGGCGGCGGGCCGATCGACCGCTGGGAAAGCCGCAATAATCCTCGAAGAAATCACTCCTACAATGACGGAAGCCGTCCTGCCCGAGGCGGTGATCCGCAAGACCCGGCGCAGCAAGACGACTATTACGAAGAGTCTTACGACGAGTCTCCTCAAAGCCCGTACAACGGCCCCATCGATTGAGGCTTGACGCCGGAACTTCGCGCGTCATAACCCTAGGGAGTGAAACCCCGCAAAGGCCTGTTCATTACCTTCGAAGGGACCGAAGGCGCCGGAAAGTCCACGCTGATTCGCCATGTAGGCGATCGCTTGATCGATCGAGGCCTTGAAGTCACCATCACCCGGGAACCTGGCGGCAGCGGAGTGGCTGAAAAAATCCGGAGTTTGATTCTCAATGAGGCCATGCATCCTTGGACCGAGCTCTTTCTGTATGAAGCGGCCCGAGCCGAGCATTTGGCTCAAACCGTCCGCCCCGCCCTTTCATCGGGCCAGATCGTACTCTGTGATCGATTCACCGATTCGACGCTCGCTTATCAGGCGCATGCGCGCGGCCTGCCTTGGGCTAAAGTCCACGCCTTGAACCGCTTTGCGACCGATGGGTTAAGGCCTGATCTTACGGTGCTGATCGATATCGATCCAGCACTCGGGCTCGAACGCGCTCGCGACAAGAATCGTTTCGAAGCCGAGGGGCTCGAGTTTCAAAAGAAAGTCCGGCAGGGATTTCTCAAAGCCCTTCGGGAGCAGCCTGACCGCTGGCTCAAGCTCCAGCCGGGCGACGCCCCGCCTGAGGTTCTGGCTGATCGCGTGATCAAGAAGTTGGAACAGAAGTTCCCCAAGCGAGTCGGGAGAAAGCGAAATGGCTAGATCTCCGAAACCCGAGAGCAATCCCCTTCTTCCCTTGCCCTTGCCCGCGCCCGTGTTCGAGCACCACATCTCTCAAAACGTCGGGCCCTTGATGCGCCAGTGGTACGAGCAAAGGCGCGTTCCACCCGTACTCTTGCTCACGGGTGCCGAAGGGGTCGGGAAGCGCTCAGTGACTCATTACCTGGCTCAATGGCTTCTCTGCGATCGCAATGGGTTTCAGCAGCGCTCTTCGGAGCGAGGTCTTTTTGACGAAGGGCCTTCGCTTTTCGGCGAGAACGCGGGGGCTCAAGCCTCCGGCAGCGGAGAGAACATTCCACGAGACGCGCACGGGAACCCCGCGCCATGCGGTCAGTGCCCGAGCTGCCAGCGGGCGCTTCGGGGCAACTGGCTGGACTTCACCGAAATCGGAGTGGACGAGGAATCGGGGGAGTCGGGGTCCCTCAAGATCGAGCAGTTTCGCCGGCTCAAGGAAACTTTGGGATTCGGCGCGTTCGACGGCGCGTTCAAGATCACTTTGATCCGCCAGGCAGATCGAATGACGATCCAGGCGGCCAATTCCCTGCTGAAGATCCTCGAGGAGCCACCGGCAGGCTGGATCTTCTTCATGACCGCTGCCGAGGCCTCACTGCTTCTGCCGACTTTGGTTTCCCGATGCCAGACATTGCGCCTGAAACCCTTCCCTCAAGAAGCATTGAAAAAGCTCCTAGAGGACGAGGGCGTGCCCGCCGACAAACTTTCGGCCTGCGCGCAGCTCGCCCAGGGAAGCTGGGGCAAGGCTCTGTCCTTCACCCGCGACGAAGTCTGGGACAGGCGCGAGTCGATCTTTCGTTTCGTCGAGGATCCCAAATCCGAGCTCGGAGCGCTGGTGGACTGGGCAGCGAGCGAACCTGCGAACTTCGACTTCCTACTGAGCCAGCTGGAGCAAGTCGCCTCCGATCTGGTCCGTTGGACGGTGACGCCAGGGACGGCTCCCGGAGCCTCCCATGACGGCCGCCGGGCTCTCTCGGCTCACGCCTCGGCCCTGACCCGGAAACTGGGATCCGCCCAAGCGGCGCGCGAGTTCTGGATCACCCAGGCCCAGAAGCTCTTCCGGGCCCGCCAGCTGGCGTCCGCTCCGCTAAACCGCAAGGTTCTCACGCAGGATCTCCTGATCCCTTGGCTTAATCCGAACGTCGATCCATAATGATCATCTGACCCAGATGATCACTTTAAGCGGCGTTGGAATGGAATTCGACGGCAAGTGGATCTTCCGGAACGTGGACCTGAGCGTCCACGCCGGGGAGTCCGTTTCGTTGATCGGCCCCTCGGGAGGCGGAAAGAGCGTCCTTCTCAAGACGATCGCCAATCTTCTCGCGCCCAGCGAAGGCCGCATCCAGATCGGGAGCGACAACCTGGGGATGCTGTTCCAGAAAAACGCGCTCTTCGACTCGTTGACCGTCGAGGAGAACCTGCTTTTTCCGCTTCAAGAGCGCAAAGGCATCGTGGGACCTGAAGCCAAGGAGCGCGTCGCCAAATTCCTGGCGGCGGTCGGGCTCAAGGGATGCGAGGATCTTTTTCCGGACGAGATCTCAGGAGGGATGCAGAAGCGCCTGGGCATAGCCCGGGCTCTGATCGTGGAGCCACAGGTCATCCTTTACGACGAGCCCACGGCGGGTCTCGATCCCATCACTTCGCGCACGATCGCGGATCTGATCCGAGAGCTCCGCGCCCAGAACGGGAGCACGCTTCTCACCGTGACGAACGACATGCAACGCGCCTATCAGATCGGGGACCGCGTCTGCGTGCTGGCTCAAGGACGGCTGATCGACGGCGGCACGCCCGATGAGATCCAGGGCAGTCAGGATCCCCTGATCAGGCAATTCATCTACGGGCTCAAGGAAGGGCCTCTGACTTCGGGACTGTCATGAGCATTCGATTCGAGGAAGTCAGCAAGTCGTTCGGTCCCAAGACGATCCTGAAGGATGTCTCCTTCGAGATCGCCAAGGGAGAGATCATCTTCATCCTCGGCAAAAGCGGAATGGGGAAATCCGTCACGCTCAAGCACATCGTCGGCATCCTCAAGCCGGACAAAGGCCGAGTCCTGGTCGACGGGCAGGACGTCGGATTGATCGACGCCAACGCGCTGGCTGAAGTCCGCCGCAAATGCGGGATGGTTTTTCAGCATCCTGCCCTGCTGGATTCGCTGACGGTTTACGAGAACGTTTCATTCGGCCTGAGAACGCCTCAGTACGTGAGCAGCCTTCCCAAACCCCTGACCGAGGAGGATATCCGCGAGATCGTCTTGGAAAAGCTCGAGCTCGTGAACCTCGGCGCGGACGTGATGAACCGTTATCCCCCTTCTCTTTCCTACGGGATGCAGAAGCGCGTCTCGCTCGCGCGCACTCTGGCTCCGGGCCCGAGCTTCCTGCTCTTCGACGAGCCCACGACCGGCCTCGACCCGGTCACGACCAACGCGGTGAACGATCTGATCTTCGAGCTATCGCGCAAGCTGAAAGTGACCAGCGTGGTCGTGTCGCACGACATGGCCTGCGCGCTCAAGATCGCCGATCGGGTCCTTGTCCTGGATCAGGCTGGGATTCTCGCGCTCGCGAGCGTGCCTGAGATCAAGCGCTCCAAGGAGCCACTCATTCGCGACTTCCTGGCCGAAACTCTGGCGCTGTTGCCGCCGGATCAGCGAGGGCAAGAGTGATGCTCGGCAAGGCGCTCCACGAGCTGGGAGGAATCACGCTGTTCTGCCTGACGATCGCCAGAACGCTGGCCAGCACCCGCGGGAACCTGCGCCCGATCGTCGCTCAGGTCTCTTACGTGTCCTATCGCTCCCTCTCGACTGTGCTTTTCGCAGGGGTTTTCGTCGGGGCGATCCTGGTTCTTCAGTTCAACGCGATGCTTGCGCAATACGACGCCCAGATCTTCCTGGGCGGCCTGAACACTTCGGCGGTCGTGCGGGAAGTTGGGCCGCTGATCATCTCGTTTCTCCTGGCCGGGAAGATCGGCGCGTTCACCGCGGCCGAGCTGGGCACGATGCGGGTCACCGAGCAGATCGACGCGATCGAATGCCTGGGGACGAACCCGATCCAGTACCTGATCGTGCCGCGCTTCTTCGCCATCATCATCTCAAGCGTGATCCTGCTCACGATTGGCCTCATCGTGAGCATCGCGGGCTCGATGCTCGTGGCAAACCTCCTTTGTGGGATCAATCCGCTTCAGTACGCCGTCAGCATCCCCAGGTTCGTCGGACCGGAGACGCTGGCATCGGGCATGTTCCGGGCCATGGTCTACGGGACCATCGTCGCGTCGGTCAGTTGCTACAAGGGGTATACCGCCTCGGGAGGAGCAAGAGGCGTAGGCCGCGCCGTGACCATGGCGGCGGTCCTGACCAATCTTTACATCATCATCGCCAACTTCTTCTCGGCCCAGGTGCTCGACCTCGGGAGCGAGGTACTGAAGCTTGTGACAGGAGAAACACCATGAGCAGGCTGCGCGAAGAAGCGATCGAGCAGGCTCTCGCTGTCCGGGACATCATCGTTCTTTTCGCCCACACTTTTTCCCGGCTCTTTTCCAGCGAGTGGCGGTGGAAGGAGATTTTCCTGTCGATCGCCCAGATGGGCGTCGGCAGCCTTCCGATCATCGTCCTCTCGACGGCCTTCGCCGGCCTAGTGGTGACCAAGGAGATCGCCTGGCATATGGACGAGGCCTTGCATACGGTCACGATGATCCCGGGTTTTACGGGGCAATTCATCCTGCGCGAGTTGGGCATCGCGATCCCGGCCCTGCTTCTCGTAGCCAAAGTGGGCGCATCGACCACGGCCGAAGTGGGTACGATGAAGGTGACCGAGCAGATCGACGCCCTCAAGCTGCTGAAGATCGATCCCATCGCTTACCTGGTCTTTCCGCGCTTCGTCGCGAGCATCATCTCGCTGGCCTGCCTGACCCTGATTGCGATCGCCGTCACTCTTAGCTGCGCGATCGCGGTTGCCGTCAGCAAATACAATTTCGGCGTCGCGGAGTACCTGAACGCGCTGAGGCACTTCGTCTCGATGAAGGACCTTTTCCAGGCGGTGTTGAAGGGCAGCGTCTTCGGCGCGCTGATCCCGATCATCAGCTGCGCTTATGGGTTCAGGTGCCGCGGCGGGGCCGAAGGCGTGGGCACAGCCACCACCAACGCGGTCGTGGCGGCCACCATCGCGGTCATCACGACTGACTTCATTTTGACGTATATTTTCACTTCGTTCTTTTGACCCGGGCGGGATTTGGGACGGGAACTCGATGAACCACCTAGGTCTTGGCGCCGCAGCTCCCAGCTACCGCTCCGAGGTCCAGCCCCATCCTGGATAAGCCTTGGCGGAGTCAACCGGGGCGTTTATCCTGAATGAATGAAACTCTCGAATGAAGCCAAGGTCGGCGCCCTGGTGCTGGGC
>CAYNDM010000123.1:1509-8534 GCA_964395265.1 uncultured Bacteriovoracaceae bacterium | reverse complement strand
TTGGAGCGCCGATGACTCAGGAACTTAACGGGAATGGGGTGGAGTCCGTCGTGATCCTTGGGACCGGCCCTGCCGGTCTCACTGCCGCGATCTACGCTGCTCGCGCGACCTTGAACCCCCTCGTGGTCGCCGGCGATCAACCTGGCGGGCAGCTGACGATTACGTCTGACGTTGAGATCTATCCTGGGTTCGCCGAGCCCGTGATGGGCCCTGAGCTCATGGCGGCGTTTCGAAAGCAGGCCGAGCGGTTCGGTACGCGCTTTCTCGACGGGATGGTTGAAAAAGTCGATTTTTCGAAAGCCCCGTACACGCTGATTCTGAGCGATGGCCGGAAGATTCTGGCCAAGACCCTGATCATCGCTACTGGCGCTTCAGCCAAGTGGTTGGGCATTCCTTCCGAGAAGAAGCTCCTCGGAAAGGGAGTATCGGCCTGCGCGACTTGCGACGGTTTCTTCTTCCGGAATATGGACGTGGCCGTCGTGGGAGGTGGAGACACGGCTATGGAGGAAGCAACTTTCCTCACCCGTTTCGCCTCGAGCGTTACCGTCATCCACCGACGCGATACCTTGCGGGCGAGCAAGATCATGCAGGAGAAGGCTTTCAGCAATCCCAAGATCAAATTTATCTGGGACACGGCAGTGGATGAGATCATTGGCGAGAAGGAAGTGTCGGCCGTAGCCGTCAAGAATCTTAAGACGAATGAGGTGACGAAAATCCCGGTCAAAGGAGTATTCGTGGCCATCGGTCATGAGCCGAACACTCGGGTCTTCAGGGAACATCTGAAGTGCGATGCCGCCGGCTATAACGTGACCAAGCCGGGGTCTACCGAGACCAGCGTGCCTGGAGTTTTCGCTGCAGGAGACGTAGCCGACCACGTGTATCGCCAGGCTGTGACCGCGGCAGGCACAGGGTGTATGGCCGCATTGGATGCTGAGCGCTATCTGATGCATCATGAGCATCGGTTAGGGCTGAGCGAGACTCCAGAAGCTCATTGGGGCAAATCCCATTAGCGTTTTACCCTCCTGCTATCGCGGGAGGTCTTGGTCTTTGATGAGGTTGTGATGGCCACAGGTCTTGAAGATCTTTCGGAACAGGTTCGCGTCCGCTACGAAAAGATGCGGGCGCTTCGCCAGCGGAACGACAATCCCTATAAGAACGGATTCAAGCCGACTCATCTGGCGGCCGAGCTTCATCGTTCGTACGACGAGAAGTCGAAGGAGGAGCTCGAAGCCCAGGAGATCCGTTGTTCGGTCGCCGGGCGCATCATGGCGGTGAGGGATTTCGGAAAGGCGGGCTTCGTCCGGTTGAAGGACCGTACGGGTATCATCCAGCTCTTCGTCCAGAAGGCGAAGCTCGGCGACGAGGCCTTCGCTCGCTACAAAGAGCTCGATATCGGCGATATCGTTTACGCTGCAGGGAGCATTTTCAAAACCAAGACGGGAGAGCTTTCGGTCCAGACCGACGAGCTCGTGCTTTTGACGAAGTCGCTTCAGCCCCTGCCCGAGAAGTTTCACGGCCTGACGGACGTCGAGACTCGCTATCGCCAGCGTTATGTCGATCTGATCATGAACGAGGAGTCCAAGGAAGTATTCCGCAAGCGCTCGAAGATCATTGATAGCGTGCGGCGGTTCTTCGTCGAGAATGACTTCATCGAAGTCGAGACGCCCATGATGCATCCGGTTGCCGGAGGGGCGACGGCAAGGCCGTTCATCACCCACCACAATGCCCTCGACATGACGCTTTTCCTCAGGATCGCGCCCGAGCTCTACTTGAAGCGCTTGGTGGTCGGCGGGTTCGAGCGCGTTTTCGAGATCAACCGGAACTTCAGGAACGAAGGGATCTCGATCAAGCACAACCCAGAGTTCACGATGCTGGAATTCTACCAGGCGTATGCGACGTACGAGGACCTGATGGACCTGACGGAGCAGCTCTTTCAGCGCGTGGCTGACGAGGTGCTGGGGACGCGCAAGCTGACGTACCAAGGGACGGAGATCAATCTCGAAGGGCCTTGGGAGCGGATCACCGTCGAGGAAGCGATCGTCAAGCACAGCGGATTCAAAGACCGGTCGAAGCTCCGGGACCGGGAGGCGCTCCTGGCCTATGGCAAACAGGCGAAGAGCCATATGGATCCCAAGCTCTCGACAGGTGAGTTGATGATGGCGATTTTTGACGAAGAGGTCGAGGCGAAGCTGATACAGCCGACTTTCGTTACGCACTATCCCTTGGACGTGTCGCCGCTCTCCCGCAAGAACGAGAAAGACCCTTTTCTCGTGGATCGTTTCGAGCTGTACATCTACGGCCGAGAGATGGCGAACGCCTTCTCGGAGCTGAACGATCCGGTGGACCAGCGTGAGCGATTCGAGGCGCAGGTGAAGGCGAAGAACGCGGGCAACGAAGAGGCCTGCGATATGGACGAGGATTACCTGACGGCGCTCGAGTTCGGTCTTCCGCCGACGGCCGGCCAGGGAATCGGGATCGACCGGATGGTCATGTTGTTCACAGACTCCGCCAGCATCCGGGATGTCATTCTCTTTCCGCAGATGCGTCCTCAAGAAGGGGTGCGATGAGCAGCGGATTCTCGTCCATCGCAATTCTGGCGAGGCGCTTTCTGCTGTCGCGGGTTTCGGACGGGTTCCTTTCTTTTATCGCGTGGGTTTCGGTCGTCGGAGTGGCGCTGGGAGTGCTGGCACTGACCGTGGTCACCAGCGTGATCAATGGTTTCGAGTCCGAGCTGACGCGAGTGATTACCGGGATGAATGGGGATGTCATTCTCTATTCGAGAGCCGAGCCGCTCCGGGACCCGGAGCTGATCGAGGGCAAGATCCGGCGAGTTCTCCCCAATGTGGAGGCGCTGACGGCGTCCTTCGTGACCGAGCTCATGGTCTCGGGCCCCAATGCCGTCTCAGGGGCGGTGCTTGAGGGCATCAATCCCGAGACGATCGGAAACGCCACGGAGATCCCTCGGAAGCTGGTGCGCGGCAGGCTCCCTGAGCACGAAGACGAGGTGGCCGTCGGTTCATTCCTCGCCGAGCGGATCGGTGTCGTGGTGGGCAACGAGATCCGGCTGATCGCCCCGTTCATCGGCGACGTGGAGGAGGCGAGACAGGAGGGCGAGAGCACGGCCCCTCGTGTGGCGAAGAAGAGCGTGGTCGGCATCGTCAAGATGGGGATGCACGAGTACGACTCGAAGTTCGTCTTCGCTACGCTGGGTTCGGTGCAAAGTTTCTTCAGCCAGCCCGATCGAGTGACTTCCTTCAAGATACGCCTGAAGCCAGGCTCGGACGCGCGGGCGGCGTCGGATCGCCTGTCCGACAATTTCGGGTATCCGTTCAGGGCTAAGGACTGGAGCCAGCTCAATAAGAACGTTTTTTACGCCATCCAGCTCGAGAAGGCCGTGATCGCGATCATTCTCACGGTGATCGTGATCGTCGCCGCTTTCAATGTGGTGAGCACGTTGATGATGATGATCCACGACAAGACCAAAGAGATCGCGATTTTGAAAGCGATGGGCTTTCGGCCAGGACAAGGGTTTCAGCTTTTTTGCCTGATCGGTATGGGTATCGGCTTCGTGGGGGTCGCGGTTGGAATCGGACTTGGGCTGTTGGTGAATTGGCTTCTGGAGAAAACCCATTGGATTGATCTCCCAGCGGACATCTACTACATCGGATATTTGCCGGTCGTGGTGAATTGGTCTGAGATCGCTCTGATCGCGTTGGTGGCGCTTCTGGTCATTTTTGTCGCCACATTCTTTCCGGCGTATAAGGTCTCTACCCGTTCACCATTAGATGGGATACGTTACGAATGATGGACCCAAGAACTCAGGCACAGACGAGCGCCTCGCAGAAGCAGTTCAATCAGACCGCGGTTAGGCAGCCCCTGCTTCGGGCAGTGGGCATCAAAAAGAGTTTTTTCAAAGGAAAGACCGAGATCCCCGTGGTTCGTGGAGTCGACTTCGCAATCCAGTCTGGAGAGATGGTCGCCATCACTGGCGCATCAGGCGTGGGAAAAAGCACGCTTCTTCATATTTTAGGCACTCTCGAAGCGCCGTCCTCGGGGCAGGTGTTGTTTGGCCCACAGCAGCACGACTTGTTTCGTTACTCTGAAAAGGCGCTTTCCACATTTCGGAACCGAACTCTCGGATTCGTTTTTCAGTTTCATTACCTCCTGCCCGAGTTCTCCGCCTTGGAGAACGTGATGATGCCAGCATTGATCGCGGGGCATCCCCGTGCCCCGGCGGAGAAGCAGGCCCGCGAGCTCTTGAATTTCGTGGGGCTCTCCCATCGTTTGGAGCACCGGCCCGCGGAGCTGTCCGGAGGGGAACAGCCGCGAGGCGCGATCGCCCGTGCCGTGATCTTAAGGCCCAAATTATTGCTTGCTGATGAGCTCACCGGCAACTTGGACTCGGTCAATAGCGCCAATGTGATCGACTTGCTGGTGCGGTTGAATCAGGCGACGGGAGTCTCCGTCCTCTTGGTCACCCACGATTCGGGCCTTGCGGCCAAGATGCACCGCACACTTGTGATGAAGGATGGAGTGTTTGTCAGTTGACTAACGCCTTTGTCCTTCCTAAACAGGATAGCTTGTGACTTCAATCGCGCGGCGTTCATCAGTTCGGGTTTCGTGGCGAGCTCTCCTTTGGGCTGGCACGGCCGCGTGGATTCTGCCGATAATGGGTTACACCGCGCCTCCCGCCCGACCCGCTGCAGCCGAAGCCAGCGCTTCGCGTGCGATGTTCGGGAAAACCGTGAGTGACATCGACGTTCGAGGCCTCAAGCGGATCGAGAAAGACGCCGTCCTCGCCAAGATCCAGACCAAGCCTGGCCAGCGCCTGACGCGCGAGTCGGTGCGATCGGATATTTCGGCTATCTGCGAATTGGGCATTTTCGATGACTTCGTGGTGCTGGCCTCGGCTGTTGCCGATGCCGAGCGCGTGCGCTTGATCTACACGGTCCGCGAGCGCCCCGTCATCGCGGAGATTGAGTTTTCCGGCAATGAAAGGATCAGTACCAAGGACCTGGAAGACGTCACCAAGGTCAAGGAATGGTCCATCCTGGACGTGAACAAGGTCAACCAGGACGTCGCGCGGATCCAGAAGCACTATGAGGAGAAGGGCTTCTACCTGGCCAAGGTGAGTTTCGACGTCGTGCCGACGGGCGAAGATCAGGTCAAGTTGGTTTTCAAGATCAACGACTACGAAAAGGTTCAGATCCAGAAGATCACCTTTCTCAATAATAAGCGCTTCAGCGACGACAAGCTCAAAAGCCTTCTGGTGGAAACGCGCGAAGGAGGCTTGTTCTCCTTCATCTCGGGCTCCGGGAACTTCAAGGAGTCGGCGTTCAAGCAGGACCTGCAGCGGCTGACCTACTTTTATCTCGACAACGGTTACGTCAAGTTCAAATACGAGAATCCGGTCATCACCGTCAGCGACGACAAGAAGTTCCTCTACATCACGATCTACGTGGACGAAGGCGAGCAATACAGGATGGGCGGGCTCGACTTCGGAGGCGATCTCCTCTTTCCTCGCGAGGAGCTGGCTGAGGAGATCACGCTCGAAAAGGACGCGATCTTCAGCATTTCGAAGAGAAATGCCGATATCCAGCGATTGACGGAGAAGTACCAGGACCTGGGATACGCCTTCGTGAACGTGATCCCGAAGATGAACATCAACGAGGAGGCCCGCACTGTCTCGATCGAATACGATTTCGAGAAGGGCAACCTGGTCTACTTCGGCGAGATCAACATCGTCGGGAACTCGAAGACACTGGATAAGGTAATCCGTCGCGAGTTGAAGATCAGCGAAGGGGAACTTTTCAGCGGGACGCGCTTGAGAGAGTCCCGCGAGAACGTGGAGCGGTTGGGTTACTTCGCTCCTGGCGAAGTCATTTTCAACACGGTGACTCCCAAGGATAAGCAGGATGTCCTGAACGTCGAGATCACCGTGAAGGAGCGCTCGACCGGTACCATCACGCTGGGCGCGGGTTACGGGAGCGTGAACGGCTTCTTCTTTACGACGCAGGTTTCGGAGATCAACCTCCTTGGCCGCGGACAGACGCTGAGCTTGACGGCGCAGCTCTCACGCAACAAGGACCAAAAGAGCATCAACCTGGGATTCACGGAGCCTTATCTCTTCAATACCCGCTGGTCCGGCGGGTTCGACGTGTTCTATGTGACCTTTCCGATCCCGGATAAGTACACGACCCGCAAGCTGGGTTTCGACTTCCGGTTTGGCCGACCGATTTTCGAGTACACGAACGCGTACTTGACCTACAAGAATGAAGGTCTCCAGATCATCAATCCGGATCCGACCATCGATCAGGCCGAGATGGACGCCGACAACGGCATCCTTTCCAGCGTCGTTTTGAGCGTGATTCGCGACAAGCGAAACAACCGCTTCGAGACGACGGGCGGCAATTACCAGAGCGCTTCTCTTGAGCTCGCGGGCGTAGGCGGAGACAAGGAGTTCGCCAAGTGGACGCTGAACAACCGAGTCTATTTCAAGCTGGTTGGGGATCTGGTCTTCAGGAATAGCGTCGAATATGGCCAACTTGCGAACTTCGGCCAGGGGGTTTCGCCTCCCTCTGAGCGCTTCTACCTGGGCGGACCGAACAATCTGCGGGGATATGAGCTTTTTTCAGTGGGCCCCAGCGTGATTCGAAGCCATCCTACCCGGGGAGATATCCGGGAGCCTCGTGGAGGCCTGGTCAGTGTCTTCGGTTTGTTTGAGCTGGAGTATCCTCTCATTCGAGATGCCGGGCTCAAGTCGGTCGTCTTTTTCGACGCAGGCAACCTCTTTCAGGAGTTCCCGGACCTTGATGCATTGACGATCAGGACGAACTGGGGGCTTGGGGTACGCTGGTTTTCGCCGATCGGCCCATTGCGGTTCGAGTGGGGCTTCCCCTTCGCTCGAAAGCCGAATGAGTCGAGCTCCGTGTTCAACTTCTTCATCGGAACTCCCTTCTGAACTGAGTGCGTGTGTTGAATTTCAAAAGGGACTATGCTTCTCTGCCTAATACCCCGCTTAGCAA
>CAYNDM010000123.1:0-1499 GCA_964395265.1 uncultured Bacteriovoracaceae bacterium | reverse complement strand
ACCCAAGGAGGTTCTTGTGAAAATTCTGGCAAAATGGTCGGTAATGACGGTCGCCGCTTGGATGATCTCGGTTCCTGCGATTGCAGCCGAATTCAAGGTAGCCACTGTGGACATGCAGCAAGCGCTTCAGTCGGTTGAAGCTGGAAAGAAGGCCAAGGCTGTTCTTGAGAAAGAGTTCAAATCGAAAGAGAAGACGCTCAAAGACGAGGAGGCCGCCATCCAGAAAATGGGGGAGGAGTTCAAGAAGCAATCGCTGGTCATGAGCGATGAGGCGCGCGCGAGAAAACAGGGAGAGATCCAGGAGCGGATCATGAAGTACCAGGAAAAGCGCATGCGCTCCCAAGGTGAATTGGCTCAAAAGGAGCAGGAGCTCACCAAACCGATCATCGATAAGCTTCGCAGCGTGATCGCCGAGCTCGCGAAATCCAAGGGTTACAATATGGTGCTTGAAAAGAACGAGAACACCGTTCTTTTCTCTCAGGAACAGGACGACCTGACGGCTGAAGTCATTTCGGCCTACAATAAGAAGTCCTGAGGCCCGGGGTCGTGTCTTTCTCAGTTTCCGAGATCGCTTCCTGGTGTCAGGGAAGGGTGGTCAATGCTCCGGCGCTAGGCGGGAGGCTGGAGACGATTCGAGTCGAACGGCCGGCTCCGCTTCGGGGTTCTGGCCCGGGTCACCTGGCCTATTTCTTCGCCAAGGATCTCCAAGAGGATCTTCCTTACGCCAATCCGGACATTCTGATCACGGGAGAACCTTTCGTTCAGCCTTTGGAGGCTTCCGGGGTTCCTCTTTGGAAAAAATCGGCGATCATCGCCTGCGCGGATCCTTATCTCGCGATGGCGCTTTTGTCGGAGCGATTCGCAGAGAAGCTCTCTGCAGTCGGCCCAAGGCGAAGAGGGGAGGGCTCGGTCCATCCCCCGGCGGCGGTTCTTCCCCCCGCGGAGTTGGGGGAATCGGTGGTGATCGGTCCTGCGTGCGTGATCGAGGAAGGCGCTCGGATCGGTTCGGGCTGCGTGCTTCACCCGGGATGTTTCGTGGGCCCTCGGGTGGTGATGGGAGAGGACTGCGAGCTCTTTCCTCATGTGACGCTCTATGAATGGACTGTGCTCGGGGACCGGGTTCGAATCCATGCGAATTCCACCTTGGGCGCGGATGGGTTCGGATACGCTCCCAGGCGCGAGAACGGTCGCGTGGTCGGGCATCAGAAGATCTATCATCTTGGGCGGGTTGGCGTGGGCAATGACGTGGAAATCGGGGCGAACAGCTGCGCCGACCGCGGCACTTTCGGAGATACGGTGATCGGTGCTTACGCCAAGCTGGATAACCAGGTTCACGTCGGGCATAACGCCCAGGTGGGAGAAGGAGCGATTCTCTGCGGAGGGGTTTGCCTGGCGGGAAGCGCGGTGATCGGAAACTATGTCTATATTGGTGGAATCACCGGGGTCGCGAACAAGGTGGTGATCGGCGATGGCGCCAATGTCGGCGCGCTGTCCCTGAT
>CAYNDM010000122.1:8275-8537 GCA_964395265.1 uncultured Bacteriovoracaceae bacterium | reverse complement strand
GTTCCTGTCAGGCTCGACCGACGCCTCGCAGGTCACCTCTCCCGTGACTGGATCGGCGATCCAGAGCGAGAAGCTCGTCTTGCCATACGCCCGATCGGGGCCCAGCTCGTCGACGATGATCTTCTCAAAATTTTTTTCGAGATCGCACGATTGAGACGCCGCATGGCTGGAGGCCGGGCAAACCGCCTCTCCCAGAACCACGGCCAACGCCAATAGCAGATAAACTTGTCCCCTTCATGGGTCCCCCTTTGGGTTGAAACTT
>CAYNDM010000122.1:1347-8265 GCA_964395265.1 uncultured Bacteriovoracaceae bacterium | reverse complement strand
AAACTTCCTTGATTCAGGGCGGGTCGACCTGGAACCGAATCCATGCTCGGATCGAACCCCCGTGGTGCAAAAGTACTGGGGGATCCCGTTCTCATCAACATATTCCTGCCTCAACCAAAGCTGATGACCAGGTAGGCCACTGTCCAATGTTTTGGCAGATTCCAGCCCTATCTTCGCGAAAAAGCGCGTTTTACAGCCATTTCACATGGTGCGTCGTTTGCAACTCACCCCTTTGAGGAATTGGGCTGTGAGAGAGAAGTTCCGTCTCAATAAGATTCTAATGCTCCTGCTGACGTTCACCCCGGCGACCGCGCTCGCCGAGGACTACCTGCAGGAACTGCGGCAGACCACGCGAGATCACCAGGCCGAGGCACGCGAGGAATCGCGGCTTCGAGACCAGAACCCTTCCGATCGCCGCGTTCGCGGAGCTCGTCGCCGGCAGGCTCGTCCCAGCTGGTGGGTTTTCGGAGGGATCGACGGAGGGTACTCCGCGCTTACCACGAGCCGGTTGAACGAGAACTTCCGTGACGGATACCAGTTCGGAATCCGTGCCGTCGGCTCCTATTATTTCGAGTCCCCTTGGGTCACGGACATCAGCCTGGGCTGGGTGCGCACGCAAATCGAGGAAGTGCTGGGCAGGCAGGCGATCGCAGGCCTCATCACGCGCGCCGGACTGGCCGAGATCTCGCTCCGCCATCGGCGCGGATCGAACCTGCAGTTCGGCCCCACGTTGGGCGTGATGTTCGGCACGGACCTGAGTTTCGCTCCGGACTTCAATGGCCAGATCAAGAGTAGCCCCCTCTTCGTCGGGGCGCAGGTCCTCTACGAGATCCCGCAGCCGAGCTCGGCGATCCGCCTCGGAGCCAGGGCATCGACGGACCTCACCATCTCGGATCGGCAGCTCTACAATATCGGATTGAGCTTTCAGTACGGGATTCCCCTCCCTCATTTCTGGCGCTCCAAGGATTACCAACCCAGCCCGCGGGCCGCTGAGGAAATTGAGGATCCCATCACCATCACCTACGACGCGACTTCGGTACAAGTCGAGCTGAGAAGCGAGTTCGTGAACTTCGAGACCGGCAAAGCGGAGATCACGCCCGTCTTCTCGCGCTACCTCGATGACCTGGCGGCTCTTCTGCTTCGCACCCGCGGTGAGTGGAGCGAGCTCACGGTCGAGGGCCACACCGACACGCGTGGAGGCTATCTCTACAATATGAAGCTTTCAGAGCGGCGAGCCAACAGCGTCGCCAAGGCGATGGTCACTCGCGGAGTTTCTCCCAAGAAGATCTTCACGGCGGCGTATGGCTACACCCGTCCTTTGGACGACTCGAACACCGAGGAAGCCTGGGCGCGAAATCGCCGGGTCGAAATCAAGTTCGGCGGAGTCCGCGATCCGAAGAGCTTCGCGATCCAGCTTCAGATGCTGCGGCCCTGATCGCGCAGCACAGCCAGGATTTTCTTGAAGTTCCCCACCTCATATCGATCCTTGATCGACTCGAGGAACTCCTCCATGAAAAACGATTGCCCGTTTTCGATGATGGAGCTCACCAGCTCGTGCGCCACGATGAAGACGCCCGCGAGCGGGCTGATGTTCGGGTGGGTCAATCCGCGCGGGAACCCGGAGCCATCCGGCCTCTCATGGTGCTGGGCGATGATGACATCGACGTCCGGAGGACACTCGCTGAACTGGCGCGCGATCTCCGATCCTTTATTGGGGTGGACCTTGTACGCGTGGAGCTCCTGATCCGAGAATTCGTCCTTGCGACGATCAAGCTCCGGAAGGCTTTTAACCGTCGCCAGTCGATGGTTGCTCAGCGTGATGTCGTGCAGGAACGCGGCGAGATTAAGCTTCTGCAAAGTGGTGTCCGAGCCCCAGCCCATGGCGATCGAAATGGAGGAAGCGAGCTGCGAGAGGAGAAAGCTGTGGGCAGGGATGTACTTCGAAGGGTTTTGCGAGAGTCGCTCCAGGATCTGCTCGACCCGCGGGCTCCTCCGGGCCGCCCGCAAGGCGAGCTGCACGCTGGCCTTCACCGTCTCCTGGACCTCCTTCGTAGGCCCGAGTTTCTCGATCAGTCCCTGAATGGTTTCGTGAGCTGAGATGGAGAGCTCTTCGATCGCCTGGTCACTTGGGCCGGGCTGCGACAGCAGCTCGGCGAGATCGTGGCGGAACTTCTGGATGAACTCCCCGCATTCATCCTTTTTGAGATAAAAGTATTCGAGCCGTTTTTCGACGAGATATCTCTTGTAGTCGTTCTCATCGAAAACATCCCCTTCGCGAAAGAGCCTCAGGTACTTCGAAGGAGACAGGCGGATGTAGATATCCCCTTTCAGCGGGCTTACCCGAAGCAGGAGATTGGTCTTGATCCGGCAGAACTCCGAATCCTGATTCTCGCCCGGCCGCCACTCCGAAATGACCTTGAATAGTCCGTCGACCAGCCTTTCCCATCGCACGCTCGCGATCATCTTCACCCCAGGCGGCAGGTCCGCAGCTTGGGTCTCTTGCGAGGAACACAAGATCATCGGCAACTTCGACAGCACCGAATGCCTCAGGATCGCTTCGCCCAGCCCGGGCATCTCGCAAATGGCCAGATCGCACTGCGAAAAGAAGGACGAGCGCTCGATGAAGGCCTGGGCCGTATCCGCGCTGTGCACTTCCGCTCCGAATCTTCCTTCGAGCGAGAAAGAAACCATTTCTCTGACGTCTTTGCGGCCCAATGCCAGGAGAATACGCATCGCTGAGAGTCGATGCTAACCCAAAACGTGCGTTCGGATCAAAACCTCGTGACCGACAAAGTTATGACGACGCGAATTTTCGCAAAAAGGGCCCGAAAAATCCCCGGAGACAAGACCGTGC
This sequence comes from uncultured Bacteriovoracaceae bacterium, assembly GCA_964395265.1. Lineage (GTDB taxonomy): Bacteria > Bdellovibrionota > UBA1018 > UBA1018 > UBA1018 > CAYNDM01. The sequence continues at coordinate 5,411 of CAYNDM010000122.1, read as the reverse complement.
CCTGCCCCTATACTGTTTCGAGCATGGAGTTCAGCCAGCAAGAGATTCTGCAGTGGTTCGGACAATACGCGTACGAGCCCGAGCTCGTCTACGGCGCGGTCATCTGCCTGATGATCGCGAGCAGCTTCGGGTTCCCGGTGCCGGAGGAAGTGACGCTCGTCAGCTTGGGACTGGTGACGTACATGGCGCGGCATCCCGATCTTTTCCCGCCTCCGTATGCCGGAGCGGAAGGAGTCCAAGCGATCAGCGCCGCTATCGTGGCGTTCCTGGCGGTATTTTTCAGCGACTTCCTGGTGTTTTACCTAGGCCGGAAATTCGGTGGCCGGATCACTGGCAGCGCCCGATTCCAGAAGATGATGAAACCCTCGGTCCGCGACCGCATCCAAAGCTGGACTGAAAAATACGGGGCGCTCGCCTGCGGAATCTTCCGCTTCACTCCCGGGCTGAGGTTCCCTGGCCATCTGGCCTGTGGCCTGATCGGCATTCCTACCTGGAAGTTCGCCTTGGTGGACGGGACAGCGGCGCTGCTCAGCGTGCCCACGCAGGTTCTCATCCTCGCCTATTACGGCGACACGATCCTGGACTACCTCAAGCAGTTCAAGATCGCGCTGGGAGTCATTCTCGCGGTCATCGTCGCGATCGTGCTGATCCGGAACCAGATCCTGGCCAGGCGGACGGCCAAGGATTCCAACGCGCTGACGCAAACATGAGAAGTTTCAACTAGGAAATTCGACTAGTCTTTCATTAAACTCTGAGACTTGAAAAATTCAGGCTTTCTACCGAACTTCCACAAGCGGGCGGGCTTTGCCTTGCTGATTTCGCTCTTTTTCGCCGTTCCCCAGGCGAGCACCCTCTCTTCAGCGTCGCCCGTGTTCACCTCGCGCACCGTAGTCCGAGCCGACCCTCGCCCGATCGCTCGCTATGTGGAGCTTCTCGCGAGCCCTGAACTGGCCTGGTCCGGGAGAAAGGATCCTGCGAAAGGCTCGGAATTCGCCCCGGACCCCGTCCTGCCTCACTCCGCGGCAAGAAGACGCGCCGAGATCGAAGAAATGCTGAAAGCCTACGCTCCCCGGATCTGGCTGCACCCGAAGGAGCCGTACCAGCCCATGGATCCTATGGAGTTCATCCAAGGAAGCTCGCTTTACTATCGCCATGGCTGGAGCAAAAAGGAGCTAATCGCGCGCAAAGGCGAGGTCAAGGCAAACGAGCTGGGGTTGATGAACTCATCCGAATACCGGCGGACCCCCAGGTTTCTTTTTTTCTGGGAAAAAGGACATTCGGTCCTTCCTTCCAGCATGTTTCCGATCATGCGCCCGTACCATTCGGGATATCTCCTCAACGGCGAGGGATATGTCCTGAAATACGAGGAAAATCTCCTGAGGCGCCTGGTTCGCCGCTTAGGGGGCGCGAAGAAGCCCCACGAAAGCATCGCTAAGGTTCCAATCTTCTGGCGGCTCGGGAAACTTCCCTCGTTCGCCCAGACGACTCAATCACGCTTTCCCGACCGGGAGCTAGTGGTGATCGAATACTGGTACCACCTCCCCTATTCCTTCGCCAATCGCTTCGGCATCGGCAACCACCAAGGGGATTGGGAGGGAATGGCCATGCTGGTGGAGCTCCGACTCGACCCCGAACAGAGACTGAAGCATCGACTGGTAGCGGGCTACTTCGCCTCGCATGAAGGCGGCACTTGGGAGTGCGGATCCAGCCTCAGCTGGTCGGAGAGCGACTCGGACGAACCCATGCGCGCGCTGGCCTCGACGCAGGAGCTACCGGCGAGATCGCTTCACCCCACGGTTTATACCGCTCGGGGCACGCATGCCACTTACACCGCACCTGGGAGCTACGAGACCCGCTTTATCACCGACCGCACCGGCCGGGGAGAAAGCTGGGACACGTGGAATCTGGTCCGCCCCCTCGAACTTGAGCCGTACTACGGCTACACGGGCGCTTGGGGCGACGTGAATCTGTTTTCATTCATGTCCGGGCCGTTGGTGCCGGGTCCCGGATACAAGACGCTCCCCAAGCATGACCAGTCCGCCGACCCTCGACTCCTCTCGCGGATCAGGAGACAATGCGTCCTTTCGCGCTTCCTCGCGAATTCACGGTGAAGCTGTCGTCCTCGCAGATGATCTTGAGCTTCGGTTGCGCGCGCTTCTCGAAAGCCTCGCGCCGCTTCACCTCATCGATGATCAGGAAAAGCCGCCTGAGCGCCGAGATGTTCCCGACGACCGCCACCAGAAAAAGCGCCGCCACCACCGGGTACGCGACCGGAACCGGAAAACCGCTGTTGCGCTCGAAGAAGTGGATGGTGATGGGAGAGAGCGTGGTGCCAAGAATGAGGTATACCAGCCGCTCCGGCCGGCGCATGCTGCTTTTCGGTACGTCCACCTCGACGATCTCCGCCAGCGCCGTGGTGTAGCTGACCATGAATGAAGCGCCGATAGCGAAGAGCGTGAGCCCCAGAAGCACCGGGATCTGCCTGTAATAAAGAACCAGCCCCCCTAGAAACAGGAGCTCGACGTATCGATCCAGCGCCGAATCGAGCACCTTTCCCGCGCGGCTATCGGTTTTCGTCACTCTCGCAACTAGCCCGTCCAAAGCGTCCAGCAGCGCGGCGATCAACGCGAACACGCTTGCGGCCCCGAAATTGCCGCTTGCCAGGCAGACAGCGACCACGCCGCCGAACCCCAGTGAGGCCCAGGAGATCGCGTTCGCGCTGATCTTCAGGGAAACAAGCAATTCGGCGAGCGGCTGAATCGCCCAATAGGCCATCTCCATCAAGCTTTTGCTCAGAAGGCGGCTACCACCCTGCCTTTCGACACGATCGTACCTTGCCCGCCCCAGCTTTCGCACTCGCACGAGGTAAGCCGCGGCGGCCAGGGCAAAAAGGCAGAGAAGGAAAACGGGAGCGACCAAGCTCATTATTAGCTCCTTGGAAGCCTCATATGCACGAGCTGAACCATGGCCCCTCGATCGCGACGCCGCGGGCCGATGGCATGACCGTTGCTCGAATGATGCGCTCAGAGAGTGAGCTTTCGTGGAAATCTCCGAGCTTCCCATCTTCAGGCCAGGCAGCAACTGTTGGAAAATCGCGCATGCGGGCCGTTTTAGGCTTTTGATCGATGCAAGCGAATACTACGCGGCGCTCCTGGACGCGGTCTCCAAAGCGCGGGATTCCATCTTCATCCTCGGCTGGGATCTCGACTCCCGCGTCAATCTCGATCCCCAGCCCGGAAAGGAAAGGCCCGAGTATAGGCTTGGCGAGGTGCTTAAGACCGCCGCGCTCCGGAGTCCCAGGCTTCGCATAAGGATCCTCTGCTGGGATTTCGCGATGATCTACTCGCTCGAACGCGAGTTCTTCCAAGGCATCAAGTGGCGGCACTTCTCTCATCCCCGTATCAGTTTCGAGATCGATGGCAAGCACCCCGTAGGGGCATCACATCATCAGAAAATCGTCTGTATCGATGATCGCATCGCGTTCGTGGGAGGTCTCGACCTTTGCTCCAATCGTTGGGATACGCGCGAACACCGCCCGAACGAGCCCAGAAGGCGCGACTCCCATGGCGCCGACTATCCTCCTTTTCACGATGTCCAGGCGTTGATCGAGGGCGAGGCAGCCAGGCAACTGGGCATGCTCGCGCGCGAGCGTTGGTTTCAAGCGACCGGCGAGCGCGCCATCGCGTCTTCCGAAAGCGAAGACTGCGAAAGCGCCTGGCCAGACTCAGTCTCTCCGGATCTCACCGGGGGTGCAGATCGCCATCGCGAGAACCCAGCTCTCCGATCACGCCTCCCCCGACATCCGCGAGGTCGAGAACCTCTATGCCGACTCGATCCGCGCAGCTCGCCGGCATGTCTACTTCGAGAGCCAGTACCTGACGTCGCGATTGATCCAGAACGCCGTTCGGGAAAGGCTTTCCCAGGCCAATCCGCCCGAATTCCTCTTTCTTCTACCCAAGCGCTGTCCCGGCTGGCTGGAAGAGGTCACGATGGGGGCATTGAAGCAACGGCTCATCCACGAGCTTTCTCTTCATGATCAGAATGCCCATGTTCGGTTTTACTAC
>CAYNDM010000122.1:437-1337 GCA_964395265.1 uncultured Bacteriovoracaceae bacterium | reverse complement strand
AGCCACGCGTTCTCCCACCACCGACGCAGAAGTTCCGATCATCCTTCACTCGAAGATCACCATCGTCGATGACCGGATTCTGCGCGTGGGATCCTCGAATCTGAGCAATCGATCCATGGGGCTTGATACGGAATGCGACATCGCCATCGACTCCGAGGGCTCCGCGCCCGTCGCCGAGCGGATCGCGCTGATCCGCAGCTCGCTTCTCGGCGAGCATCTGGGCGTCAGCGCGCAGAAAGTGCTAGCCTGGACCCGGGAACGCGACTCGCTCTTTTACGCGGTCGATCAGGCCAGGAAGATACCAGGTCGACCTCGGGACCTGATCCCCATCTCGCCGTCACCGCCCCGAGGCTGGCCACGCCTGGCGCCCGACGCCTCGATCATGGACCCTGACGGAGCGATCGAGCGCGATCCGCTCTTCATGCATTTCGTCCCTCCCCGACCCCGGCAGTTCTTCATCCAACGGTATCGAAAGCTCAATCAGCGCCTGCTTTTCGCCACCTCATTGGTGCTTGCCCTCGGCCTGACCGGGCAAAGCCGCGCTTTTCTCGAGACACTGAGAAACGCGCCAAGCGAGCTCCTTGCCCTGGACCAGAACTCAACGCTTCAACTGATCGGCGGATCGACACTCATCCTCCTGGGTGGATCCGCGCTCCTGATCCCCTTGGATGTCCTGATCCTCGGAATCTGCCTTTCCTACGGAACCTCTCGCGGCATGCTGGGCTCCTATGCGGGCCTCATGCTGACGGGTCTCTTGCTGTACGGTGCGGGCTACGCGGCGGGCAGGGTGGCTGACACGCCCGAGCTGCGAAATCGAGTATCCATGGTGCGGATGCACGCTCGTGGAGGTTTCCTGGCGAATCTCCTTCTTCATCTGAGCGTGATCGCCCCGTTCCCGAT
>CAYNDM010000122.1:0-427 GCA_964395265.1 uncultured Bacteriovoracaceae bacterium | reverse complement strand
GCTCTCCATGGGGCAGAGCCTCCGTATTCCCACGGTTGGGCTTCTTGTATGGATGATCATCCGCTATCTCGAGAAGCCTACATGGGCGCGCGGACTCGCAGTGGTGGCGAGCTCAGGACTGGTTTATGTCCTCTTCAGAAACATGATCCGGCGCCTTCTTCCCATCTGGAATTTCGTTCAGCCTCGAATCTCTCCCAGCGAAACGTCTGAGGCCAGAGCGTATCAACGCCCAGCTATCGCGAGAACAGACCTGACTCCGAAGGGGCCTGAACCGGATCCAACTCAGGCAGCGCCCGACAGCTCGAGCCTGCGGATCCGCTCCTCAAGCGGAGGATGAGTCGAGAACAAGCTCAAGAAGCCGCTTCGTCGAGTCGAGATCTTCAGGGTCTGAACGGCCGGCTGAGCGGTCGGATCGACCAGCTCATAG
>CAYNDM010000121.1:0-8582 GCA_964395265.1 uncultured Bacteriovoracaceae bacterium | reverse complement strand
TTATAAAACACAATAAAAACGTTTAGTTAAATTTATAATCGAACAATAGTTGACTAAAATGGTCACAATCAGGTAAGAAGGGGGGGCGCAATTTGGAAGGAGTTCCCATGCTGAGTCCCATGTTGAAGCGTAAAAAACTCATTCTGATTTCAGCCGCCGCTCAGGGCTTCATCGGCGCTATCGCCGTGCAGGCCTGCGAAATTTCGCCGAAAGAAATCGGCTCGACCGGAATCCTGGTCTCGAACGACCGCGTCCTCGTCGAAGTCGACTCGAATCAAGCGGGATCCAATAAATACGCTCAGTATCGCGAGTCGACGGTTGTCGCCTCAAGGGGCAAGTCTTACGCGGTGACATATCTAAGAGAAGAAATGAAGGCTGCTGGGCAAGATTATCCATTGAAACTCAACAGCGTGGTTGTCGTGGCCCTCAGCGACGGATCCAGCTTCCAGTTGACGGAACTCAAAGATCAAAATCAGCCTCAGGCGGTGGCGAAGGATGAGCCCGTAACTCGGTCCGTGGATTTCGAGTTGGGAAAATCCTATAAAGTGTCCGGCTGTACGATCTCGGAGAAGCGATAAATTGAGCGAAACAAGGGGAACTCACAGGTCTGGATTTCGCTCCATTGAAACCCCAGTCTTAGGTCTGATAAGAAATATTATGTTAACCAAATACTGAGTTCAGCTTGATTCAAGAGATAAAAATGAAAAATCTTTGTTTAGCAATCACAGCACTGATCGCCCTGGCATTTGAGTCGAGTGCTTTGGCGCAAACCGCTGATCGCGCATCATCTGGAAATCTCTGTGACGAACCCAGGCCAGCAGGTTGTCCTCAGATCTGCGAGACTTATGATGCCGAGTCCAAGATTGTGAGTGTTACCGGCCGCCGTGTGAGGATTCAGCTTTCCTTCGAGGTGGCTCCAGATTCCGACTTCGAGAATCACTATCTTTCATATCAGTTGTTCAGCACTCTTTCTGATCGTCTGGCGTACGACATCAGCTCGAGACGATTGCGCAAAGAAGTGCCATTCGCGGTCACTCAATCGGATTCGAACACATATGATCTCGATCTGGATGTAACCAAATTGGACCCAGAGTTTCGACGATTGGTCGACCATTGGATTGAGTCCGGATCAGGCGGCCTTCATTTGTGGCTCATTGCGAGAGAAAAAAGCAGCCATAAGGTATGCGGTCACAAAGTCATGAACCTCTACTACACTAGATCGAATTAGCCGAGTTCGGCGGGATTCGGCGAGTCGCTAGTAGCCTGCGCAAGCTCACTCATCACGCTTTGGCTTAGGCCGCTCGGTCGCGGTCCGTTTCCGTATCCCTTTTGGGTCCTTCAGGTTTGACTTCAAATTGGTCTCCTCGCACTGAATGCTTCGTCAGAAGAACCAGAAAAAGCAATCCCAGGGCGATCGCGTAGTGAATTGCCTCTTGAACGGGACTGAGAAAAGCCCGGTAGTCGAATAACGTCGGAGCCACTGCCAGAAAAACCGCCGTGACCACGTCCAGGACCCGGTGGAGGCTGTACGGAACAGGCCTTCCCATGATGAAAAGATAGTCCGTCAAATAGCTATAGACGAGAATCGCGGATCCCGTCAGAAGGAAGACTAGCGTGGCGGACGAAATCGACGAAAAACCAAAAAACAAAGGACTTAGGATCAGGGTGGCGCTTGCGAGGTAATCCCACAGGCGATGCCGGTCTCGCGAAATCATGAGCCCTCGATTGCCGAAGTGCTGCAGAAGAGATGCCAAGCGCAAAGGCGGCGTGTCAGCAGAAAAGCGTGGAACCGGGATGAAGTGGCCTCCCCCTTCCCGATCCCTCGGCACAACGAATGCAACCTTGAAGCACGATGGCCATTTCAAGCAATAGACGTAAGCGAGATTCGGGCGTCACTGAAGACGAGATCAGGAAGCGCTATCCAGAGTTCAGCAGGCTGCTGATTCAGCGAAAAAACGAGATTCTGGGGCGGAAAGACTCAGCCCGCGCCAATCTGGACGAGCAGGTCATGACTAGCCCTGGCGACGAGGGCGATATTTCCGTGATCGACACGAGCGCCGACTACTTTCTGAAGCTGGCGAACACCCACCAGCGAGAGCTGATGGAGATCGACGCCGCCTTTGATCGCATGTCTCGAGGCGTATACGGCATCTGCGAGTCCTGCGAGGAGCCTATCTCGATCGCCCGTCTGCAACACAAGCCAGACGCCCGGCTATGCATCGACTGCCAAACCGCAGCAGAAAGCTTGAGGAATACGTCGTACCCGGGCGAAAAGCCTACCCTTTAAAGAGCGAAATTTGCCGAGGCTGATCAATGCTCAGCGTGAGAGCTAAGAGCCTCAAACCTCTCGATTTCGGCATTCGATTCGTGAAGTTTTTTGGCATTGCACCAGAATCAGGTAAACTCAGAGGGTATGCGCACCCCGGCATGGAGTCTGGCTGCCTCAGCGGCGAGCTTGTCCCTTGGCTCCGCCTGGAGCTCGCCGCTCAATGTTCAGTCCACTCAGTCCCAGCGTGCTCCTGCACAGGCTCGAGCGACTACCGAGCGCATCCTTCGGGTATATCAGCCTCAGGATATCGTCACGCTAGATTGGCAAAAGAGCTCCTATGAAGTCGACAGCGCGCCCTTGGTGAATCTGCAAGAAGGGCTTCTCGGAATCTCCTCTTCGGGAAGGGCGATCCCCGCCATCGCCGAGAGATGGACTGTTGCCGAACAGGGGCGCGTGTACAAGTTCCACCTGAGAAAAAACGTGAAATGGTCTGACGGGGTTCCTCTGGTCGCTCAACACTTCATCGACGCCTGGAAGCGTCTCCTCTCCCGCTCAACGGCCGCACCCTATGCTTACCTGTTCTTCGATGTGATGCGGGCAGAAGAATATTACAACGGCAAGATCGACGATTTTTCTCGTGTTGGGATTTTTTCCCCTGACCCTTACACGATAGAAATCGAGCTACGCAGGCCAATGCCAAACTGGTATGCATTCCTCTCCCATCGATCGACTTACCCGATCCGCGAGGATCTGATTCGCCAACATGGCAACCTATGGACCAAGCCTGGGAACTTGGTGACCACGGGGCCATTCGTATTGCTGTCGCATGAACTTGGGAGAGGTCTCTCCTTAAGGCGCAATCCTCATTATTATGGACGGAAAAAGGGCAATATCGATCAGATCGACATCCTGATCCGAGACCCGAGCACGATCGTTGAGCTCGTTCGATCGAATCAGGTGGACCTGGTCTTCAAGGTTCCTTCGTATCTGAAATCCGCTCTTGTTGGAAAAAACGAGCTTCAGTGGTTTCCGCCGATCCGCACCAAGCGCCTGAGCTTCAATCTCGACCAATACCCTCTGACCAACCCCGCGATTCGCGAAGCCATTGCGCGGGTCCTGGATCGAAAGAAGCTCGCCCAGCTCCTGGGAAGCGGCTATCTGGAAGGGGCTACATTGGTTCCGCCAGGGTTTCTAGGGTTCGATAAAAGCGCTGGAGTGAAGGTCAATGAAAGTGCCGCGCGGGCGCTTTACCGAAAGGCGGTAGGCTCGGGGACGCCGCCGTCTCTGACGCTATTGGTACCATCCTTCGACGAAAACGCGGCCGAGAACATCCAGGTGGCCAAGCATATTCAAGCCACGATCCAGCGAGCATTGACGATGAAAGTCGAGCTGGAAATCGCACAGGACTCCGCTCACTGGGGAATTCTTTCGCGTGGCAAGCAGTTCGCGATGATCCTTCACGATTGGAAAGCCGATTTCCCGGATTCTGATAATTTTTACGCGGTCTACTCGAGTCGCTCCAAGCACACGATTCAATGGAAGAACGTCGAGTACGACCAGGCCGTCTTTGCCGCGAGAACCGAAAGTGATGCGCGAAAGCGGCAGGGGTTATACCGCAAAGCCGACGAGCTCCTCACTCAGCGGCACTTTGTCATGATTCCGCTCTACTACGCGTCCGAGGGCATATTGATCAGCAAGCGGATCCAAGGCCTGAAATTCGACCCCTTCAACTATTATCGATTGAGCGACATTATTTACCGCTAGAACTGGCCCTCAAGCGCCGGTGCTCAGGAGTCGCTCTTGCGAAAGGACTTCCAGAGCTTCTTTAGGCCCGTCCCCTCGTCGGAACTCTCTGAGACCGAAGGCTCTGCGGCTGCTTCGCTTTCGGTCCCGCCGAGAAGCGTGGCCGCCTGTTCCTTGGAAATCTTGCCTTCCGCAAGTGCCTTCTGAACGATCTCTCGAGCCTGATCGGGGGTCATATCCGCGCTGGGAGCCATACCGACTGGCGCAGCCACTGCCTGCTCGTCTTCAGTCAGTGGGGCGCCACCCCCTTGATCCAGGCCCTGTGGGATCTGGAAGCCTTGGAGCATATCGCGCAGATCAGGCGGGAGCATCCGCTCAAGCTCGGCCGCTTCACGAGAAACATCCTGTCCCGCCATCGCCCGCTGAACCAGGGACTGAAGCTTGACCATCTGCGGTCGCGGCAGTCTCTGAAAGGCCTGAGCAATCTTCATCATCATGGCTGGATCGAACTGGCTCGGATCGAACGGGAGATTTCCTGGCAGCCCCTCCGCCCCTTCCCCGCTAGCCAAGGAGGCTTTGGGCTGCGAGAGTTTGGGTTCGGCATTCACGCCATGACAGCGCTTGTACTTCTTGCCGCTACCACAGGGACAGGGTTCGTTCCGGCCAACGGATGGAAGAGTTTCTTCGGTCGACATAGCCCACTTTACATCGCACAAGTCCTGGGAGCTTCCTAGCCCCAAGTGCGCTCTGAAACGCCGGATTCACGCATCAGCGGCTCGTAAACCCTGAAAGCATAGCTTGTGCGAAGCCCTAGTCGCCTTTGGATCTCCTCGCGAGGAAGCTTCTGCTCAAGCCAATGTCGAACGACGGAATGCCTAATGACCCGAGGGGTAATCTCGCCCAGATCCAAGCGCGCGGCCTGAGTCTTGACCAAGAGCTCAATCCCCCGAGGCGTGATCGGAGAGCCCATCGATCCAAACTTATTGAAGCCTAGAAAGAGATATGGAGTGCCGTTTCCGAGATGCTGAAGGTGCTGCACCTCCTGATAGAGCTCGAGAGAAACGGGAAGCGCGCGCGGGGCCTTGCCGGAGACTTGAAGAATGGCCTCCTTCTGGGTGCCCTTGTGCGGATGCCAATCGTCAAAACGGATCCTAGAGAGCTCACTGACCTGGCAGCCTGTCTCGGCCAACGTCCAAAGCAGAACTCGGTTTCGGGCCTGGATCTCGTTCTCGGGAACATCTTCGCGGACGCGCCTGAGAAGATCCGAAAGAATGATGGTCTGGGGAACCCGCTCGATCTTATGCGGCGTCGGCAGCTTTTGACCCAGATCAAGCGCGATCTTCCGCCTGAGACTGAGGTATCGCAAAAGTTTCCTCACCGTCAGGACCTTGCGTCTGCGGGTATTGGTCTTGAAGCCCTCTTTCTTGAGGTTTTCGTGGTAGCGCTCCAAGTCCGCGAGCGTAACGTCGGACAGACTCACCGGCTTGCTCCCCAGACCCTTTTCAAGAAAAACCTGAAAACTCATGAGATCGGAACGGTAGTTCTTGATCGTGTGAGCGGACTTTTCAGTACCCTCGAGATACCCCAGGAAGCTCTTGAGCGCGTAAGCGAAACTCAGTGGCTTTTGCGAATGATAGCGAGCTTTGACGCGCTCGGTTCGGGACATGGCCCTATCCTACTGCTGCAATTCAGCCACTGTCAATGAAGGGGTCTTGCTTCCGGCTCTGCGACCGACTGCGAAAAGCAGCGCGACAATACAGAAGGTGGCAATCAAAATTCCTATGCCTGGGCGCACCCCCATCGCAGCAGGCAGATACCCGCAGCCCAACGCCAAGGTCGCGCAAGTGACCGCGTAAGGCATCTGCGTTCTGACATGGTGAACATGATCGCAGGAACTGGAGATCGAGCTCATGATGGTCGTATCGGAGATCGGCGAGCAGTGATCTCCGAAGATCGCTCCATCCAGGATCGCAGCCAGACTCATCATGGTCGTTAGACCATAGACTCCCCCATCAAGAGAGAACGCCAAAGGAGTGGCCGTCGGAATGAGGATCGCCATGGTGCCCCAACTAGTGCCGGTCGCAAAAGCGGTAAGCCCAGCGACCACGAAGAGCACTGCAGGGAACCAAACCGGGGAGAGCACTCCCCCAACGGTGGCTGAAAGGAACATCCCCGTCTGCAGCCTGTCGCATGACGCTTTCAGTGCCCAGGCCAAAACCAAGATCACGATGGGCAAGAGGCTGGCTTGCGCACCTTTGCCTATCGACTTGAAGGCCATCGACGCAGGAAGCTTGGAAATCAAAGTCGACGTCAGGAGGGCGACTCCTAGTCCTGCACCTGCGGCGTAAGCCAGGATCAGAATATTGTTTTCTGAAGCGCTGATGACTTCGCGCCAAGAGCTGAAACTCAGGAATGAGGCGCCATCGAGAGCGAATCCTCCTCCGTCTCGCCACAGCCCCACCAGAAGCACGCTGAACAAAACGACCATGGGAATCACCGCGGTCGATGCTCGAGGGAGCGCTCGCGGCGCCGCTTCGACCGTTGTATAGGTTCGACTGGTCAGGGGACGCGCATCGTCTGCAGCGAGCTTCCCGGTCTCTCGCGCTCTCCTCTCCGCTTTAGCCATCGGGCCGAAATCCTTCCCCAAGAGGACGTTCAGCAAGACGAAGATGATGGTCAGAATGCAGTAGAACCTGAAACTCAGCGCATCAAAAAAGAGAGAATACCCGTCCAAAGGGATGCCAAGACTCTTTGCCGCCTTGTCGAAAAGCCCGACTTCATAGCCGATCCAAGTACTGATCACGGCGATCCCCGAAACCGGAGCACTGGTCGCGTCCACCAGAAAGGCCAGCTTTTCCCTGCTGACTCTGTTTCGATCGGACAAAGGACGCATGGTCGAGCCGACGATCATCGTATTGGTGTAATCATCGATGAAGATCGCGATACCCATCAACGTCGTCACGATCTGAGTCGATCTCGGGCCCTTGGCGAATTTCATCAGCCACCCGACGATCGCCTGAACACCCCCCGCGACAATCACCAAGGTAATCAACGCGATCACCAGAACCACAAAGGCAAGAATCTGAAGGTTGACCGGATCGGAAACCGCTCCCCAGACGAAAAGGGTGCTGATCTTGGCCCCTTCAACTACGCCGCCAACCGAGGCCTGTTCGAGAAGCCCGGCCATTAGCCCTCCTACGACGACTGCCGCTACCAGGCTCAAAATCAACTTTTCAGTCATCAGCGCAAGGGTTACGGCAAGCAAAGGGGGAACGATGCTAAGCCAAGTGATCAGTCTTTCGGCGCCCGAGGGTTGAGCCAAGTTTCGCGAACCCCAGGCCGCGAGTCCGCAAATCATTATGAACACAACGAGTGTGATGGCTTGCTTGAGTTTCTTGGACACGTCTCCCCCTCGGATCTTTATCTTGCCCTTTGTCAGTCTCCATACTAAACCGAAATGTATATGGAAACAGTGAATCAAATGCTTGAGACAATTGTCGGCTATGTATGGGGCTTGCCTCTAGTCTTTACATTGATTGGCGCAGGCCTGCTTTTCACCTTTGCCTTGGGGATTCCCCAGATCAAGGGTTTCATGCACGCGATTCACGTGATTCGCGGCAAATACGACGATCCACATGACCAAGGCCAGATTTCCCACTTCCAAGCGCTTTGCACTGCGCTTTCCGCAACCGTAGGGTTAGGAAACATTGCCGGCGTCGCGGTAGCCGTCCATCTCGGAGGCCCCGGTGCCACCTTTTGGATGATCGTTGCGGGATTCCTCGGAATGGCCTCCAAGTATGTCGAGTGCAGCTTGGCCGTGATGTACCGGCGGGTGGATGAAAAAGGCGTCGTTCACGGCGGAGCCATGCACTACATCGAGATGGGCCTCGGCAAGAAGTGGAAGCCTCTGGCGCTCTTCTTCGCCTTTGCCTGCGTCTGCTCAAGCTTTGGCGCGGCAAACATGTTCCAGGCAAATCAGGTCGCTGTCATTCTAGAATCGTCCTTCAGCGTTCCACGGCTGGCTACCGGTATCATCCTCGCCATCCTCACTGCAATCGTGATCATCGGTGGCATTCAGCGGATCGGGAGCGTTACATCGAAGCTCGTGCCTCTCATGGGCGGGATCTATGTCATCGGCAGCTTGCTGGTGATTTTCATGAACATCACGGCCGTCCCTGGCCTTCTGGTTCAGATTGTCACGGATGCTTTTACCGGAACCGCAGCGGTTGGAGGATTTGCCGGGATCGCCGTCAGGGAGGTCCTGATCAACGGGATTCGCCGCGCGGTCTTTTCGAACGAGGCTGGCTTAGGCTCCGCTCCTATCGCCCATGCGGCGGCGACGACGAACGAACCCATCCGCGAAGGCGTCGTTGCCCTTCTCGAGCCATTCGTCGACACCGTGGTCATCTGCACGATGACGGCCTTGGTGATCCTGATCTCCGGGGCATGGCAGCAGGACGCAAACGGAGTGGAACTAACCTCAATCGCCTTTGACTCCGCGATTCCTGGATTCGGGCGTTTCTTTGTGCCGGTTGCAGTCTCTCTCTTCGCCTATTCGACCCTGCTGAGC